>JAYSOP010000313.1:0-7756 GCA_043722905.1 Chryseolinea sp. | reverse complement strand
CTGTTTTGATTTTCCCGCAGGCATTAAAACCTTCACCGGATTATTCCCCTTATAAGTAGCCATAAGGCGGGATTTTTCAAAGTCAATAGCATCCACATCTCCTTCAATGACAGCCTTATTGGATGCACGCAATAATTTAAAATAAAAGTTTTTTCCCACAACATCTTCTGATGTCAAAGGCTCTTCATTTACCCGGGTATGGGCAGTATCAATAAGGATCGGCGTCTGTTCATTGGTCTTTAGAGCGGGGTTGGGACCACTCACTCCTGTCACCCCTTCGTTCGGGGCCGCAATCAGTCCCGTCTTCGTTCCAGTACCTTTATCTGAAGTAATAGATTTGTCTTCAGAGGTTGTCGCCGGATTTTGACTACTCACTCCTGCAACTTGTCCATTTTGCCCAACAACCTGTCCTGTTTTTGTTACAGGGTTTTTATTTGTGATGGTAGATTTGTCTCCGCCTGTGGTAGCTGCATTTTGTCCGCTCACTCCGGTAACCTCGCCATTTTGTCCAACAACATCGCCTGTTTTTGTTCCTGGATTTTTATTTGTCGCAGTGGATTTATTTCCCGTTGTTGAAGTCGGATTCTGTCCGTTCACCGCTGTCACCGCTGCGTTCTGCCCGGCAACCTGTCCTGTTTTTGTTGCAGCGTTTTTATTCGTTGCGGTAGATTTGTCTCCACTTGTGGTAGCTGCGTTTTGTCCGATCACTCCGGCAACCTCGCCATTTTGTCCAACAACTTCGCCTGTTTTTGTTAAAGTGTTTTTAGATGTAGCAGTGGATTTTTCTCCGGCGGTTGAAGTTAGATTCTGTCCGTTCACCGCTGTCACCGCTGCGTTCTGCCCGGCAACCTGTCCTGTTTTTGTTGTAGCGTTTTTATTCGTTGCGGTAGATTTGTCTCCACTTGTGGTAGCTGCGTTTTGTCCGCTCACTCCGGTAACCTCGCCATTTTGTCCAACAACCTCGCCTGTTTTTGTTCCTAGATTTTTATTTGTAGCAGTGGATTTATCTCCCGTGGTTGAAGTCAGATTCTGTCCGTTCACCGCTGTCACCGCTGCGTTCTGCCCGGCAACCTGCCCTGTCTTTGTTGTAGTGTTTTTATTCGGGGCGGTAGAATTGTCTCCATTGGTTGCAGCCGCGTTTTGTCCGCTAACGCCTGTCACTTCACCATTTTGTCCAACAACTTCGCCTGTTTTTGTTAAAGTGTTTTTAGATGTAGCAGTGGATTTGTCTCCGGCTGTTGAAGTTAGATTCTGCCCGCTCACTGTTGTCACCTCTGCGTTCTGACCGGCAACCAGTCCTGTTTTTGAATCAGGGTTTTTATTCTTGGCTGTAGATTTGTCTCCTGTGGTTGTTTTAATATTTTGTTCGCCAGCTATTTTAACTTCTGCATTTTGCTTGTCACCGGTTTGATCGCCTGGGTTGCCAGACGCAAGACCTTGAGCGTTTTCTAATTCTGAATTTTTTTCTTTTCCGGAAGCATTTTCCTGGTTAGCTGTTACGGTCACTCCATCAGTCAGGATCGGAGAATTCTGAGGCGCAATTGTATTCGCCAATTCACTCTCTGCGGTGGCATTCTTATTCTTCTTTCTATTGGATTTTTTGCTACGCTGTCCTTCATTGCCAGGTGAAGGGTCCTGGCTAGTCAATAATGGCGGGGCATCTAAAGCAATCTCCTGACTAATAATATTGCCATCGCTCTTTTCTGACGGAGATGTTTGTTCGAGGGGGATTGATGCTATTTGTTCTTGTGTTGCAGGATTAAAATCCTGGTTTTGTTGTAGTGGATTGGCCAACCCATCTTTTCCCAAAACTCCGGAATATACCCAGGTGTCAAAATACTTAGTTTCCTTACGCAATTTCAATGCTTCCCGAAAGGCTAATCCCCTCTCAGCAGTAGTCATGACATAGACATAGAATAAATTCCTGTTCGGATTAATTTCAAAATGGGCGGAGTAACTATTGGAATTCGCCTCCTTGGTCCAGAAGTCAGCATTGTCTTCGCTTGCAAAGGCTCCTATTACAACGTAATTAGGATAAGGGTCAATATCCTGGGCTGAAAGCACCATCGAAATTGACATTAGCATCGAATAAACGCGTGCAAAAAGTATGAATCTCTTCATGGCACTACGGGTCAGGTTTGATAAATATAACCCGAATATAAGAAAGAATCCTGTATTTTAAAGCATTTCGGCCTTTACATGGTTGAAATGACGGTAAAATGCTCTTCGAGGGACTGGCCGGACTCATCAATAAGGGTCAAGATATGAGGGCCTTCAGGTGGATTGATGGGCAGTTTATGAACCCTTTTAGTACTTCCAATATAAACACCATCTAAATGCCAGAATACGGCAACATTTTCATTTCTGTGGGCCAGTTCAAATATTGAACTTCCGGGTTTTCCATCAAAATCCCGGGGAATAAATAAACGTGCGTTCGGTTTTGGATAGACCAGATCCATTGCCTGCAGGGAGGAAGGGTTTTCACAATCCCTGTGAAAAGGAGGAAGGGTTTTATAGGAAATATTTTTCGCCTTATAATAATATTCCTGTACAGGTGGAAGCACAAACCATTTGACATGCGCCATGGAGTTAAGATCAGAACATGCGCTGTGAAGCTGATATTTCAGATCTGTTGAAAGGTGAATGGTTTTATGATTAGAACAAATCGTTGACTCCAACCCCCTTTTCGTTATTAACACAGTATCAACTTTCCCACAAAGATCAGATGACCGGTGGCCGCTTTCGCGGCACGTTAACACTTGCTGCATTTCGGATTTCGGTTTTTCAAACCAACTTCCTCCCTTCAGTAATGAAAAAATATCAAACAATACAGGCGCCGCTGAGCCTGTTCCTGTCAGCCCAGGCCTGCCTTCTCCGTCTGCATTCCCGATCCAAACACCTACTGCGTGATCAGGTGTGAGGCCAATAGCCCAACCGTCACGAAAGCCGAAGCTTGTCCCCGTCTTCCAGGCTATTTTTTTCGATGTGCTGAAATATTTCCACCCGGATTCTTCACCTGGCCGGTAAAGTTCTTTCAATGCTTCAAATGTCAGATAGATAGAGGATGCGCTCAGCCACGAGTTTTCTTCCAGCTCTTTTGATACAGGCTCCTGATTAGAGTAATGCGGTTCATGAAAATCACTTTTTACATAACGGTTCTTTCCGGGATGGGTAAAGTAGTTATTTAAGGTCCTGCCCATAGAGGCGTACGCACCGGTAATATCCCAAAGAGTACCTTCCGCGCCGCCCAAAATCAGTGATAATCCGTAGTGATCAGGAGGCTCTGAGAGACTTGTCATGCCTACATTTTTAAGCAAAGAATAAAACTTTTCGTACCGATAATCCTTCAGCATAAAAACCGAAGGGACATTCAATGACCGGATCAGCGCTTCGCTGGCATGGACGGCCCCATCGTATTCTCTCGAAAAATTCTTTGGGGAAAAACCATTGATCAACACCGGAATGTCTGGCATCAGCGTTTCCGGAAGAATGAGCCCTTCATCAAGCGAGGCAGCAAAAAGAAAGGGCTTCAAGATACTTCCTGTGCTCCGGGGCGAGGTTATAATATCAACTTCATTACCATGATGAGCCTCTTTAACGGCAAAGTTCCCTATGTAGGCAAGCGCGTTGCCAGTGTTCACCTCCAGTATCAAAGCAGCTCCGTTGAAAATCTGATTCGCTCTTAATCTTTCCTGATGGTCACGCATTATATTCTCAACACGCTGTTGCAAATTATAATCGATAGTAGAAACGAGCGTTTTTCCCGAAAGACCATTTTTTTTCATGCGCAACAAAAGATGGCTGGCAAGCCTCGGCAAATCAAGTGGCTTACCCGGAATCGGTTCTGCTTTACTAAGAACACAGGTCAATGAATCGATTTTGTGAGCAAAGAATAATCTATCCAGAAGCTTATCCCTTTTCTTTTTGAGGATGAGGCGATTTTTTCCAGGATGTATCAGGGAGGGTGAATTTGGCAAAACTGCCAGCAACGCAGCCTCACCCCAGGACAGTTCATTTGCGTGATGGCCAAAATACCGCCAACATGCCGCTTCAAGGCCGACAACATTTCCGCCGAAGGGTGCATGGGCAGCATATAGTGATAAGATTTCTTTTTTTGAGTAACGCAGCTCGAGCCTGGTGGCGAGTATCATCTCTATACACTTTTCAAGTAAATCCCTCGATTGCGTTTTTCTTGAAAGCCTGATGACCTGCATAGTGAGGGTACTTCCGCCACTGATAATTCTTTGTTCCCTTACATTCTGGACCAGTGCTCTGGCGAAGGAAAATGGGTCAACACCTGGATGATCATAAAAGCGCCTATCTTCAAAAATCAGCAATGCGTCAGAAAATTTATGAGAAATTGAATCTTTTTGGGGGAAACGCCATTGGCCATCGAGGGCAATGGAAGCACTGAGCAGTTTTCCGTTACTGGCTTCCAGTACGGTTGAATAAGAAGCATTAAAAATTTCTGATGGCAACGAAAACCAATAAGCCACAGCACAGACCAACACCGAAATGATGGCAACCTGTTGTCGTCTATGGATGTTTGGAAGGATAAATATTTTTCCGCGTCTCATCGTAACCTGTGTTAGCTCCTGAAAGTAGTCGCATTTATTTGGCTTTAGCCTTTATAACCTCCACTGACTGACCTTTCTGCCTGGCATAAATGGTATTATCGTACATCGCTTCACAACTTGTGGCTGGCAAATAATAGTTTCCGGCATACGTTGCCGTAAGCATGGTACGAAAGGTCTTGTGCTGATTGGGGGAGAGGTTGAAATAGGTAAATACTCTATCATCCCGAATATCCTGATAATTGAAATCACCGGACTTGAGGAATTGTTCCGCCTCTTCGAGGCGCAGGTTGCTTATTTCCCAGCCCGAAGGAAACACCTGTGATAAGGCAAGATTCTCATAGCCACTTCTCATGCCGGAATGAGATACTTTTACTTCAACGATAAACTCTGTCCCTTGCTCCAATAAGGTAGGATTAATATCTGCACCATTTGAATCTGTATAACGAACAGACATATTTAAATTACTAGAGGCAGCTTCTTCCTGGCCCTGCGATGGTGTGCCTACTGTAATTAATCGGGCAAACAATACGCCTTTGCTTTCACTCTCAATAAATAAACTTTCGCCCTGGATCCCATTCACAGGAATTTGAACCGCAGCCAGGGGAAGAGCTGTGCTTGCGCTGATCGTTTTTCCACTGCTGATTCTGTAACGAAATTTCAAATCACCCCTTTTCTCCATTCCGGCAAAGGTACCGACAGCTTTCAGACACATCGCTATTTCCTGGGTGCTCATCCAGTAACCATGGTCACCGAGAGATCCTGAAATTTCTTTCAGTATTTCGAATGCCTTAGTTTTTTCATTCAGCAATACCAATGTTTCAAGAATAAGTGCTTTATCGCGTAAATCCGAACCATAACTGTAACCCAACTCACGATATGGTTTTATGATTACCGGAACATCGGAAATCATTTTCTTCGCTGCTTCCACATGACCCACTTTGGCAAATGCGGAAGCCAGCATCCATGCGGCGGTTGAGTTTAATTTTCCTTCTTCCCGCAAGCGATTCATCGCGCCGAGTTCAGGAACGCCAGCTAAAGCAAGTGAATACAACCGATAGGCCTGCATCAGATCTGAGTTGAAATAAATTTCGTTTCTCCTCCATTCCAACGCCTTACTTTGTTGAAACTTTTTCCAGCGTTTTAACAGGTCGGCGGGGACGAAGTATCCTTTTGCCTCAGCTTCAATGAGAAAGTGACCCGCATAGGATGTTCCCCATGGATCAGAAGCCTCTGCAGCACCCGGCCAGTAACCAAAACCACCATCAGGCTGCACAAAGGATCTTAATCGTTCAATTCCCGCATTTATATTTTTTTGAATCGTTTGCTTTTCATCTGCTGATAACACCTTAACCTGCTCCAGGTAAAGCTGCGGAAAAACGGAGGAGGTAGTTTGTTCGATGCAACCATGTGGGTATTGCAACAAATACCGTAGTCGTGAACCCAGGTTGATGGGGGGAAGGGTAGATACTTCAAAAGAAGCCGTGTTCGTACCTGCAATCCCAAATGGAACAATTTTCGCGGACCAGGACTTTCCTTCCTCCAATAAAATTTGCTCCACCCTGGTAACGGGAAGGTTTGGATTCCTAACCTCAATTTCAATGACATCCCTGGACCGCAAATTTCCGGAACTTGCCAAAACTTCGATGCTTGCGATCCCAATTTCACTTTTTACTTGCAGATCAAAATCAACAGTCATATCTGCGTTTAGCGACATGTCTATTATTTTACTTTTTTCCCCTGAAATAGTAACGGGTCCTTTTACATTAATCTGGACTTTTACATTCCTGAGATTTTTTTCCGATGTGAAAAGAGTCACGGGTAATTTCACATTTTCTGCGGGGCCCAGGACCCTGGGAAGTGTAGCCAGAACCATTAATGGTTTCCTGACTGCTGTTACTTTCTCCGTTTTACCATAAGACCCTTCATAACCAGCTACCAGCATTGTTTTAACAGACCCAATGTATTCAGGCATAATAAATTTCAAATTATCACTGCCTCCATCAAGGGTATAAGGGCCGAAGAACTTTACCACAGGTTTAAATCGGTTTGCCCTCGGGTCTTCATCTTTCGGTGAAATATCACCATCTCCCCCAATGGAAACCAACCTTTCAAATTTAGTCCCGAATGCACCCATGACGTAGTCATACAAATCCCAGGTACGAACGCCTAGCGCTTCACGTGCATAGAACTTACTCCAGGCATCCGGAGTTTTAAATTTTGTAAGATCCAATAGCCCTTCATCAACAACGGCCACCGTATAGGTCATTTTACGGTTTGATTTTTCTGAAACCTTTATCACAACCTCTTCCCCTGGTTGCAAGGCATCCGGCATGGACAATAATGGATTAAGGTGTGTTTCAGGATCCTCTACTTTGATAGCCGAAACCCCATACATCCGAAGAGGAAGATCGTTTACAGTCTGATCGTGAGGTTGCATAAGTGAAACATGAACATAAACATTGGGCGCCATTTCGGCTACCGCATCCATTGTCATAATGTTGTCACCTTGTTTCGTTTCCAACCAATAGGTTTTCAAAACTTTACTTCCATTTTCCACGCTAATCAAAGCACGGCCTTTGTTGCTTCCTGGGATGGTCACATTGATTTTTTCGCCAATGTTGTATTGGGTTTTATCTGTAGAAAAAGATAACATGGTCGCACCTCCCCGGGACTCGGAACCACGGGCCCTGCTATACCAACCTGGTTCATCGACAAAAATCTTTTGGCCCGTGCAATGGCCAGAAACAGGATCGCATGCACGGATAAAATACCCTCCGTATTCTGATGCTTTTACGTTAAATGTCCAGAAACCTTTTCCATTGCTTGTTTTTATGGTTCCGCTTTTTGCCAGGGTGGTGTGCGAACCTTCCACAAAATTGGCGAGATTTTCGTTTGTGTTATCCCACCACCATCGCCAGTTTAGCTTATACATTTTTATTTCGATCCCGTTCCTGGAAACGTTATTCCCTTCCGTATCGACTGAAACAATGTCTACCCTGTGGGTTGTATCGGTATACAAGATGTCCGTATACCGTTCACCTTTGGGCGTGCGCATTCCAATAAAGGTTGAATACGGAAAATAGGGAATACTAAACCTATCAATACTGAAATTTCCGCTTTCTTCATAAACTTTACCTCTAAAGACAGCATTCAAAAAACCAGGCGCTTTATCACCACTT
>JAYSOP010000312.1:0-2514 GCA_043722905.1 Chryseolinea sp. | reverse complement strand
AGATCAGGCGATAGCTGATCGTAGTCTACCTGGCTGCGGTTATAACGAAAATAGCGACCCAGCGAAACCCCGTCTGCTGAGATCAGCTCAGAGGATAAGTCGTTTTGAGGATTTTCAATGGCAGCATAACTGGGCATTCCGCCAAACAAGCCAAAAAGATCAATACTAACAGCGTAGACATATAAGGGCGCACTGATGATTATGGAAAGGAATACAATCCAGATACCTTTAACCGCCTTGCCGAACCATGGCTTTTGGAGAACAAGCGGGTTACTGATTTTTTGTCTGATAATTTTTCTCGAAGAAACGGATGTATTCATTCAGGCCTTTGGTTCTGTAGAAGATGTCGAAGTTTTCTTTTGTGATGACAAAATTATCGAATTTATGGTTTCGTAGGTCTGCTATACCCGGTAGGTTTTCGGTGAATGTTTGGAAATATTCTTCAGCCGTGCTTTTTCCCTGCAAATCGGAAACAAAAGTGATCGCGTAGTCATCGTTTAATACCATATTACTGGTCTTCAAACCCAGTCTGGTGAATTGTGATTCGTTAAAATAGGAAAGAGCAGAAGATGCCAATTCACCAATTTCGTCCTTTTGCTGATAAACGATCACAAAATAATGGGGTTCATCGAATGAAGAAATGAACTGAATTCCCTTCCGTTTTTCTTCGGACTGCTGAAACTCATGGGAAGTATCCAACAATTTTTTGGCATACTTTGCCAGGTCAGTTTCAGGATAATTTTTGATAAACTCCTGTAGGGAAAATTGATACCTGGTGATATCTTCCTTTTCACCAATGATAAGGATTTCAAGAAGTTTCAATGTTGGATAAAAGGATGTTTCTCCCAGCTGAAAAGCATTTTGAAGGACTAGATTGGCGGAATCGTACTCACCGGACAAAAAGATATGATAGGCCTCCTTGTAAAGCAATTTTTGTTTTTCTGCTGCCTGGCTTGATTCCTGCAGATAATCCGGATTCAGTAATATCTTGGCGAACGTCGAACCCGGATGTTTTGAGGTTAGCTGTTGAGCATAGCTTGCTGACTTTGTTGAATCAGATTCTTTAGAAATTAAATACAGTGTATACAATACTTCTGGTTCATATAGGGAATTTGGGAAGCGATCTAAAAGCAAGGTATAAATATCGATAGCATTTTTTTTCTCCTGCAGTTTAAAATTATAGATATCACCCAGTTTAAAATAAGCGTCTTCTATTTTTGACAGCGCCGCTTGCCGCGCAGCCTCCGTGCGGGGGATTTGTTTTTCGAGGCCCGCAAATGCCGCTTCTACCGGATCGATCCCTTCTGGCACGTCCGTTGTTCGCACATCCGATGAGGCTGCGGTGGTTGAATCATTTGTGGCGATGTTGTTGTTAAAGGACGAAGCTATTTTTTGTGACCTACGCCAATTGTCCTCCAGCTTAATATCGCCCCAAACTTTTTTGAACTCTGCGGGGCCAACACCCATTGAAGCGGGGTTTCCAAAATACCAATCTGTGGCCACAACATTTGTTTGTTCATCAGAATCGAAAACATTGTCGGAAGAAATGCTTTCAATTTCCACGCGGTTAGATCGTTTTTTTTTCTTCCCTGCTTTTAATTCCGCGATTTTTTTTTCGGAGGTAAGCACAGAATCTACTTTCTGGCGTAAAGTAACGGAATCCAGGATTGAAAGGTTTAATAAACTGTCCTGCCATTGAACAGTTTTTAAATGTTTAACAAACTCGTTGAGTATTTCCTGACGTGCTTTGATGGTGGTATAGCCTTCATAGTCTTGGGGTAGCGATGAAATTGCGCTGTCGTAGTAAGCTTGAGATAACTCGTAATTCTTAAGCGTATCATAATAAATTTCTCCCAGCTTAAGATAAGCTTCGCCTTGAATTTTTTTATTGTTCCCGCTTCTTACGGAGCGGTTAAGAAAGTGAATGGCTTCTTTTGTATCATCCTGCTTGAGTTCAAAAATTCCCATCTCGTAATATATCTTATCTCTGAACTCCTTATTTTTTGAATCCTTAAGCAATTTTTTAAATGATTTGCGTGCGCCATTCACATCACGATTTCGTGAAATTTCGGTAACCTGCGCCATGTAAAGCCGGGCATAAAAGTCCACCTCATATTCTGGATTTGTAGAAAGGCATTTTTTGTAATAATTATAGGCCTCAGATTCAAAGCCAAGCTTTTGATAGACTTGCCCAATGACAAAATAGATTCTGCCACGTCTGTCGCTTTTTTTTAAAAAATCATCGGCACGCGTAAGACTGCGAACCATCTGATCATAATCATTTTGCCATTGATAGTAATAGGCCTTTTCTAATAGAAACTTCTTCTGATTACTTCTATTCAGCTTGACCTTTTCAAGGTAATCCATCGCTGCCAAAGCATTGTTAAACTCCTTATGTTCGATATAGGTCCGTATGAGGTTGATGATAGCGAGATGTTTGGCATTCTTGTCTTTGGAATTTGTATTGACAAATTTAAATGTCTGAATAGCGTTACCCCAATCCAGGCTATACAT
>JAYSOP010000311.1:0-5975 GCA_043722905.1 Chryseolinea sp. | reverse complement strand
GAGTTCCTTTAATTCGAAATAGATACTTTGATTGTCATAAAAACGGTCTACCAGTGCGTGATAATTTGCCCAAAGTGTTTTTGCCTGCGTTCCAGGAATCGGTCCTATGCTTCGCCATTCTTTCTGAAGTTCCTTGAAGGCGTCAAACTGGTTGTTATTATCAGGGGAGTCTACCAGGAAACGTAATTTTTCGATCAGCTCCTGTTTCCGGCGAAGATTATCATTCTTTTGATCTTCCTGTTGCCGGAAGTATTGCATTTTTCGATCTTTGATCAGTTTCACGTGCGTCTCAAACACATGATCAAGTTCATCTCCCTTAAATTCAAAATCCTGCGCACCTCCGCCGGTGGCCGTAAACTTTTCAAGCGCCGCCAGCTTTTGCTTTTCCAGATTTTCCTCATACAAAGGTTTGATCTCTTTGAGAATGGCATCGACCTTTTTAAAATCGTTTTCTTTCGCCAGGTCTTTTATAGCAGCGACAAACTGCGATTTGGTATAGTGCGAGTAATCAACATGTTTGTGTTCATCATCATCCAGCGTTTCATCTAAAGGTTCATCGTGTTCCGACAAATCTTCTTCTGAATGAAGCAGCGCAGGGGTTTGTGTGTTAGCCACACCCTCTTCCTGCGCTTGATCACGCTCATCGCGTTTGTCTTTTTCAATTTCCATGGTCAAAGAATCCATTACTATTCCCCTTTTATGCTAAGTTACTAAAAATGACTAATTCAATCTTGGGTCTACTGGATAGTTCGAATACATCGAAAACCTTCCCCCCATGTTTTCGAGTGCTTTTCTCCACATTATCTCAGGCCCGGTTTCAAATAACAGCTGGTCCGTAACATAGTCACAAACAATCCATGAATCCTGCTCCAGTTCGCTATCCAACTGCCCTGGACCCCAGCCGCTATATCCTAAAAAAAAACGTATATCCTTAGCGGCTATTTGATTTGTTTCGCAAAGGAGAACTAAATTTTCAAATGCTCCGCCCCAGTAAACCTGGTTCACAATTTCAACCGCGTTTTCCAGAATGGCATTCCGATGAATAAAATGTAGGGTGTCTTGTTGAACAGGCCCACCTATATACACCATATTATCCACCAATACATTGATATCTTCCATTACCTCATTTACCTTGAGGATTGAAGGCTTATTTAATACAAAACCGAAAGACCCTTCCTCGTTATGCTCGCATAACAGGACTACTGTTCTTTCAAAGTTAGGGTCCGGAAGAAAAGGTTCTGAGACTAGCAATCGGCCTTTTTCGGGTTTAATTTTATTCCGGTATTTAAAGAACTCCATCCGCGAGATTTATCGATTTGTCCGAGTTTTAAGATAAGGATAATTTCTCAGGAATCCAGTGCAATTAAATTGAATAAAATACTGAGTCAATCGCCATGCAAATCTTAATTCTTTGATAAATTTCGTGCCTGCTTAAAGAATGTCCCGAGACGGCACACGCTCACATCGCCTATGCAAAACTTAGCCAATATAAGAAAAGACTATTCTCAGGCTGCGCTTGATGTTTCAACCGTGAAACCCAATCCCCTTTTACAGTTTGAGGATTGGTTTGCGGATGCATTGAAGGCTGAAGTTCCCGAGCCAAATGCCATGCATCTTGCTACGGTAAATGCAGAAAATAAACCTTCTTCCAGGGTTGTATTATTAAAAGGATTAGAGCAGAATAAGTTTGTATTCTACACTAATTATCAAAGTAAGAAGGGGAAGGAGCTGGATCAGAATCCTGCGTGTGCGCTAACATTTTTCTGGCCTGAACTTGAAAGACAAGTAAGAATTGAAGGGGTAACAGAAAGGGTAAATCCCGCATTATCCGACGCTTACTTCCAAAGCCGTCCGCGGGAATCTCAGCTGGGGGCCTGGTCTTCTCCACAAAGTGGAATGATTGAAAACCGCACCATCCTTGATCAGCGCTTTCAACAGATGGAAAAGAAATTTGAATCATTAAAAGTTTTACCCCGACCGAAGCAATGGGGAGGTTATCAGATTGATCCCCTTCAGATCGAATTCTGGCAAGGCAGGCCCGGCCGGATGCACGACCGCATTCTGTATATCAAAGTTGATAATGCATGGAAGATTTACCGCTTAGCCCCTTGATCCGGTATCAGATGTTGATCACCAATCATCGGTTAGTTGTCAACGCGACTAGTGGGATAACTATATTAAATCGAAAAGATTTTTTACTCCGGGGAATCGGTGTACAGTGAATCCTTCCCCATAGGAAACGCCAATAGCGTGACCGTATTCAACGGCGCGGGCTTCCAGCATTTTCAGAAATCCGGGTTTACTGATATAGGTTTCGGGTTCATTGCTTTGCGGATCAAAGAACTGGCTCTTAAAAGCTTTTATCGCTTTCATTTTACTTTCCCATTCGTTCGATATATCCACCACGAAATCCGGTTTGATGAATTGACTTTGAACGTAATGGTACACGGCCTCTGGTCTCCAGGCAGGTTGCGTTTTGCCCGCCTCATCCTCGCTTTGAATTTTTATGAGTCCGGATAAGAATGATGCATCATAAGCCAGGGAAGCGCCTTTACCATGGTCAATGTGGCGATCATATACTGCATTCGCTAAGATAATCCTCGGCTGATATTTTCGGATGACTTTTAAAACGACCAATTGACTGGCGGCATCATTCTGGAAAAAACCATCTTTTAACTGAAGATTTTCACGCAGAGAAATACCTAAAATTCTGGCCGATTCGGTCGCCTCTTCCTGCCGAGTTTTCGAGGTACCACGGGTGCCTAACTCGCCTCGTGTAAAATCAATGATACCAACTTTGTGACCAAGGCTTGTGTGCTTTGCAATCGTGCCACCACAACCCAATTCAGCATCATCAGGGTGCGCTGCAAGGACAAGAATATCTAGTTTCATTTATTGTGAGGGGGTAGTCATCCAAACAAGCTTCGCTTTTAAAGTCAGGCACGAGCTTGAGGCAATACCCACCACTAAACACTGACCAATCACCGTCATGCAATCTCAAGTTCTTTCGCCACAAGGAATTTTTCAGCATCCAGCGCGCCCATGCAACCCGTACCTGCGGCGGTAACAGCCTGTCTGTAAATCTTGTCTGCAGCATCTCCTACGGCAAAAACACCCGGAATGTTTGTCTTGCTGGAACCTGGTATCACCTTTATGTAACCGGTTTCGTCCATATCAATGATGTTTTGGAAAATATCCGTGTTGGGCTTATGACCAATGGCCAGGAAGAATCCCTGTATCAGGAGGTTTTTTTTCTCCCTGGTTTTATTGTTGACCACCCTTACACCGGTTACCCCTGTGCTGTCACCCAATATCTCTTCGGTTTCTGTATTCCAATGGATCTCGATGTTAGGCGTATTGATGACACGTTGCTGCATAATTTTAGAGGCCCGCATTTCCTCTCTTCTCACAATCAGGTGAACCTTAGTACATAATTTAGAAAGGTAGGTAGATTCTTCTGCCGCTGAATCACCTGCACCCACCACCGCTACTTCCTTACCCCGATAAAAGTATCCATCACACACGGCGCATGCCGAAACTCCCTTATTGTAATAGGTGAGTTCACTGGGGAGACCAAGATATTTGGCGGTTGCACCAGTGGCGATAATCACGGCTTCCGCAGACACCTCATGTTTTTCATCTACCACAACCTTAAGCGGGTATCCTGAAAAATCTACCGAAGTCACAAGTCCATAATTAATCCTGGTTCCAAACCTCTCGGCTTGTTTTTGAAAATCCATCATCATCTGGGGGCCATTGATACCATCCGGATATCCGGGATAATTTTCAACATCATTGGTGATGGTAAGCTGACCACCGGGTTGGCCACCGGTGTACAACACGGGTGTCAATCCGGCTCTCGCCGCATAAATTGCGGCTGTATAACCTGCAGGTCCTGAACCGATGATCAACACTTTTACCGTTCCGTTATTCATTTCTTTGGTGGCTCTAAATCTGTTCTAATATAAGAAAGGGCCTTCATGAGACCCCAACAATTATTGTTTATTCGGGCTATATTAACCCAGGTATGGTTTTAAAGACTTACTTCTTGAAGTATGCCTTAAGCGCCTGATAGCCTTCTCTTTAATCTGCCGAACCCGTTCCCTTGTAAGATAAAATTTCTCTCCAATTTCTTCCAGATTCATCGCGTGTTCGCCATTCAATCCAAAATAGAGGGCGATGACATCTGCTTCGCGCTGGGTGAGCGTAGACAATGCCCGTTGAACCTCCCTTCTGAGAGAATCGTTCATGAGTCCGGAATCCGGTG
Source organism: Chryseolinea sp. (assembly GCA_043722905.1). Taxonomy (GTDB): domain Bacteria; phylum Bacteroidota; class Bacteroidia; order Cytophagales; family Cyclobacteriaceae; genus Chryseosolibacter. Next base: position 1,708 of record JAYSOP010000311.1, on the reverse strand, counting down.
TCTGCTCACTGTCATTTTCCAGCACGTCCAGCAGACTGTTTTCTTCGCCCTGAACGAAAGGAGCATCCATCGAAATATGCCGCCCGGAAATTTTCATGGTATCGACCACTTCGGCTGTGGTTACATCCAATACTTCTGCGAGTTCTTCCGGAGAAGGTTCTCGCTCATATTTCTGTTCCAGCTCTGAAAAGGTTTTTGAAATTTTATTGAGTGAACCCACGCGATTGAGGGGCAGCCTGACGATACGTGATTGCTCCGCTAAAGCCTGGAGGATGGATTGACGGATCCACCACACTGCATAAGAGATAAATTTAAATCCCCTCGTTTCATCGAAACGTTGCGCGGCTTTTATCAAGCCCAGATTCCCCTCATTAATAAGGTCACCCAACGACAATCCCTGATTCTGATATTGCTTGGCAACTGAAACAACAAATCTCAGGTTTGCTTTTGTTAATTTCTCAAGAGCAATCTGATCGCCGTCTTTAATTCGCTTTGCAAGTTCAACCTCTTCATCAGGCGTAAGCAAATCTACTTTTCCAATTTCCTGAAGATATTTATCGAGCGATTGACTTTCCCGATTCGTAATCTGTTTACTGATCTTAAGCTGTCTCATTCAGTTTAATACGATGTTACTTTAACAAAGTAAACTGAAAACTTAGTTCCTGTCAATCCTATCTACAACGATTATTCAGTGGTAGTGGTTTCTTTTTTAGGCGGACGGGGAAGCAATACTTTTCTGGAAAGTCGGTATTTTCCTGTCTTCTTATCGACCTCAATCAATTTAACTTTAACTTCTTCACCCACTTCCAATACACCCTCCATGTTCTCAAGCCTTTCCCACTTAATTTCAGAAATATGAAGCAGTCCATCTTTGCCTGGCATAAATTCAACAAAAGCGCCAAACGGCATGATGGATTTAACTTTACCATCGTAAACTTCCCCCACCTCTGGAATAGCTACAATGGCTCTTATACGCTTCATAGCGCCTTCCATGGCTTCTTTATCATTTGCGAACACACTGACAACTCCTTTGTTATCAACTTCCTCAATCACCACGGTTGCCCCCGTGGTATTTTGAATATCCTGAACAATTTTACCACCAGGCCCGATCACTGCCCCAATCATTTCTTTGTCAATAATGATTGTCTGGGCGCGCGGAGCGTGTGGCTTCAAATCCGGTCTCGGAGCCGACAGGGTCTTCTTCATTTCATTTAAAATATGAAGCCTTCCTTGTTTCGCCTGTAACAGTGCCTCTTTGAGAATTTCATACGTAAGACCTTCAACTTTTAGATCCATCTGGCAAGCGGTGATGCCTTTTTCAGTTCCGGTTACTTTGAAGTCCATATCACCCAGGTGATCTTCATCTCCTAAGATATCAGAGAGTATAGCATATTTTCCGGTTTTGCTGTCAGAGATCATGCCCATTGCGATGCCCGAAACCGGGCCTTTTACAGGTAAGCCTGCGTCCATCAATGCAAGCGATCCGGCACATACTGTGGCCATGGAAGAAGAACCATTTGACTCCAGAATATCAGATACGACGCGTATGGTGTAGGGGTTATCAGCATCGGGTGGGAGCACCTGCTTCAGCGCGCGGAGCGCCAGGTTACCGTGACCAACTTCCCTTCTGCCAGGGCCTCTGTTGGGCTTCACCTCGCCTGTTGAAAAGCCCGGAAAATTGTAATGGAGAATAAATTTATTTGATCCG
>JAYSOP010000310.1:0-6963 GCA_043722905.1 Chryseolinea sp. | reverse complement strand
CCACATGTCATAATCCACTCCGGGAGGCACGGGCGAGTCAGGTTTGGTCGGGATATCCTTCATCCATCCCATATACGCCCAGGATTTTACTGTTCGGATTTGCCCAAGCTGTCCGGTTTTTACGAAATTCAATGCATCAATAAAATGGGGCATGCTTCGCTGCCATTGGCCTACCTGGACGGCGCGATTATATTTCTTCTGGGCGCCTATCATGGCGTCGCATTCTGCTATAGAATTACCGACAGGTTTTTCAACATAAACATCCTTACCTGAAGCGCATGCTTCGATCATTTGCAAACAATGCCAATGGTCAGGGGTGCCGATGATCACTACATCAACATCTTTGTTATCCAGCAACTTCCGGTAATCTTTATAGGTCTGTACACTAATATTGGCTTCCTTCAATTCCGCCACCCGCTTGTTAATTACGTTTTCATCAACATCACATATGGCCATGAGGTTTACTTCAGGTATTTTCATCATGGACTTGACATCGGACCAGCCCATCCCATTGGCCCCAATAACGGCCACATTAATGCGATCGTTTTGCGATATCATATGTTTATTTTTCGCAATTAATTCCCAGGGCATAGCGCTCAATAAACCAGCACCGGCAATAGATTGTCCTGTAGTGTGAAGAAATTTTCGTCTTGAATACGTCATGGCCGTAAAGTTTGTACCTCTCTAAAGTAAGAAATGAAATGGTTAATTCTCTATCTAATTTATTGAATGAGCGGGAATTCGTATGGGATGGGTATAGCGAAAATAAGAAAAAGGTTTGAAGGCCGAAAAATAATTCGGACGGTTCATTTACCAATGCCGGAAGTAAGACTTCAAACGAATTCAAATTACGGCGTTCCTTTCAGCCATGAAGCGGTAATGTCATTCAACACCTTCACCTTGTGTTCAAAATCACCTTTTATTCGCTGGCGTATTCGCTGCATATTATGTAAGAGCAGGTTGGTATCATCAGGCAATGCTTCTTCCAGATATTCCCGGAGGCGTTTAGCGATGGTAGGTGATTTTCCATTGGTCGAGATACCAATTTTTATATTGCCCTTGGTTACTACCGACCCCAGGTAGAAATCACATAAATCCGGTGTATCGGCTACATTCACCAGGAGCCTTCTTTTCTTAGCGAGCATTTTTATCCGTTCGTGAAGATATCTGTCATCGGTTGCCAGCAAGATGAGGTCTTTATTCTGTAAATCGCGAACCCTGAATTTTCTTTCGATGATCCGGATGTGGCGATGGGCGGAAGCTATCGCTTTAATCTCCTCTTTAATACTGGGCGCAACAATAGTCACTTGGGCAGCAGGACTGCTTTTTAAGAGGGCATTTAATTTTTCAAGACCGACATTGCCACCCCCCACAACTAAGGTGTCGAGTTCTTCAAGTTTCAGAAAAACAGGAAATAAATTATTGCGTTCAACCATTTTTCCTTTCCGCTTGCCTTAAGCTTTATAGTTTAGCGTAACCGGCCGCGACCGTTTGCGCCACATTCGCGTATTTTACTACCTCTCCAACGATAATAATCCCGGGAGACCCCAGTTCGTTTTTATCTATCGAATCCAGTATTGACGTAACTGTTCCGATCAAGCTTTTTTGTGATGGCAAGGTACCGTTTTGAACAACTGCCACGGGCGTATCACCTTTGCCGTACGATTGAAAAATGGCCATGATTTCACCAAGTTTCCGCATACCCATCAAAATAATTACAGTGGCGGATGATTGTGCGGCCAGGGCGACATCAGAAGACAAGGCACCTGTCATCGTGGTTCCGGTAACAACCCAAAAACTTTCACTCTCGCCCCTTGAAGTAAGTGGAACGGAGATAGAGGCTGGCACTGCCAGGGCACTACTGATGCCTGGAACAACACGCGTTACTATTCCATACCGGGAGGCATATTCAATTTCCTCAGTGGCCCTACCAAAGACAAACGGATCACCCCCCTTTAAACGAACCACGTGGCCGTATAAAAAAGCGAAATCCACGATGAGTGCATTGATCTCTTCCTGCGTGTTTACATGCATACCGGCACGCTTGCCTACGGAAAGTGCAGGAGTTTCTGCAGGAATTAATTTTAATATTTCTTTGGATACCAGCGCATCATACAATATCACATCTGCGGCCTGAATTGCTTTGATAGCTTTTACTGTGATTAATTCAGGATCGCCCGGCCCTGCACCAACGAGTGTAAGTGCTGGCTCCTTGTGGAATGTAAAGAGGGTATTTAACATTTCAGGCAATCTGTTTTTCAACGTTTTTATAAGCAACGATATCCGCGAGAAATTTCTTTGAATCTTTCATATATCCCAGCGCAAATGTCGAAGTGGGTTCCTGTTTACTCATGCGCAATACAAAGTCTTTAAAATTTCCCTCGCATGAAATCAATCCCGCTTCCACAAAATGTTTTTGAAAATCATTAAGGGTTTGAATTTGGGTGCTTGGCTTAACATCTACTGTAAGCAGCATCGCTTTCGCAGTGTTGATAAAAGCACTGTAGCTATGATAAATGGAATCAGCAAATAATCTTTCATCCAAAGCCTGACTAGCCCAGGCTAATTTCTCTTCGCTATCATACAACAAGGTTGAAACCAGATCAATGATTACGCCTGCGCATTCTCCTACCGCAGTGTGTAAAACGAAATTATGATCCTGGCCCCAGTCCATATAATCGATCGGCGTGAGAGTTGTCAGGTCAGCTAAAGGCTTTAATAATGTATAAAAATAACCTCTTCCAATACGCTTGAAGTAATCATGGTAATATTCTCCCTCAAGGCCTTGTGATTCATAGTCATCCAACAGCATACGGATCGCGTCAGGACCTTTGCGGGAAGGTATTTTGAGAATTTTATCGGAAATAATCCCGTCACCATTCGTCAGTTTGGACCCACCCAGCATCACCACTAATGCGGGGACTACTTTTCCCTGTTTATCTTTGATAGTGCTGCCGTGAAAGCCAATGCTGGCCAACCCGTGCTGACCGCAGGAATTAGGACAACCGCTTAATTTTATTTTGATATCATGATTATGGATCAGGTCAGGATATTCTTCCCTGATCACCCGTTCCAGCTCAAGCGAAATTTGTGTGCTATCAGAAATCCCGAGGTTACATGAATCTGTTCCGGGGCAGGCAGTAATATCCCCTACACTATCAAATCCCGGCTCCGCAAGCGTCAATTGATCCAGGGCAAGGTAAAGGTGTTTAAGCACATCCTCTCTGACAAATCTTATAAGATATCCCTGGTTCACGGTAATCCGAAGTTCATCCGAAGCATATTGATCAACTACATCCGCAAATTTGCGCGACATTTTGGAAGAAAGATTTCCTAAAGGAAGCTTCACAAATACGCCGAAGTAACCATCCTGCTTTTGTTTCATCACATTCGTATCAAGCCACTGCTGATATTTTTTTTCATTTGGCACGGTGATGGCTTCCCTGGGGACGAATGTACTTAAGTTGGGGGGTGTGAGAATATCGCGGTCAATGGGGAACCTTTTATACGGCAGTGCGTTTCTCTCCTCATTCACCAACCGCATCATTTCTTCCAGACCGATGTCATCAATCAGAAATTTCATACGGGCTTTCATTCTCCGGTTGCGTTCCCCATACCGGTCATACACTCTCAATACACTTTCAATGAAGGGTATCATCTGATCCTCTTCCAGAAATTCGTGAGCCAGCAGGGCGAGGTAGGGAATGGCGCCGAGGCCTCCTCCGATGAGTACCCTGAAACCCCTTTTGCCATCCACTATTTTCGGAATAAAACCCAGGTCGTGGATGAACGCATAGGCGGTATCCTCGTCGGTAGCCGAAAACGAGATCTTAAATTTACGTCCCATTTCCTGGTTCACAGGATTGCGCAACAGGTACGTGAACACCTCATGCGCATAGGGAGACACGTCAAAAGGTTCATTCGGATCTATTCCAGCAGTGGGGGAAGCGGTAATATTTCTAACGGTGTTGCCACACGCTTCACGGATTGTAATGGAATCTTCCTCCAGCTTTGACCAGAGCTCAGGCGTACGGTCAAGGCTCACAAAATGGATCTGAATATCCTGACGGGTGGTAGCGTGCAGGTTACTGCTGGCATACTCATCCGAAATATCGGCAATACGCCTGATCTGTTTCGTGGAAATCCGACCAAACGGAAGTTTGATTCTCACCATCTGAACACCGGGCTGACGTTGCCCATAAATGCCACGCAACAAACGAAGGCTGCGAAACTTATCATCATCGATTTTTCCTTCACGAAACAGCCTGATCTTTTTTTCAAGATCTATTATATCCTTGGCCACTACAGGATTATTGATGTCTTCAAGCTCTGACCTGAAACTCTTCATAATTATTGTTAAAAAATTAAAAGCCTCTCCTAAAAGTGCAGGAAAGGCTCAGATACTTCTATGTTTATAAAATTTTACGAGTGCCAATCCGCATGATTACATGCCTTGCTTACAACAGGGGGAAATATTAATCGTTGCATACATCATTCAGGAACCATTTCTCTGGACAATTCTACTTCGAAATTAGGGCATTTTTATACAAAATCAAACGTTAAAACAGCATTTAAGAAATAATTAACACACTACCTCACCACGAACAAATGTTTGTTTTAACGCAAACGATTGATAAACCACCCCCGGTTCCCGGAGTTGCGGCGATTTTTCAAAAATGAAACGTTCAATGGGTTTTTATTTAACCAGTGAACAGGTCAGCTTTGTTCACCAGCAGCACCTTTTATTCGTTTTCCGGAGAGTAGTTGGTCCTTAATTATTCTCAAAGTAATAGGTGAATTTCTTTACAGCCTGAATATGTTTCACAATATCGGCGGGGTTTTCAGCGCGGTGATTGTTAAAAAGTGTCCGGTCAATTCGATCTCCCTTCAAGAAAGGCGGAGCAGCGCGGAAAAACTTTTTTAACCTCTGCAGACTCAGCAAGCTTTCCCGTGGAATCAAATTTAATTCGGGCCTCTCAAGTATAAATACCCGTGACAAGTATGACTTTAAAACAGGAGAATATTGTAACTGCTCGAGGGCGGTAGCCAATCGGTGTGATTCTTTCATCACCATACTCCAGGCGAGTTCAAGACCACCAAAGGATTCCAGTGGAGATTGTTGTATACGACGAAGGTCATCAAGGTTATATAATTCTGCCTGAAACGCCTCCGCCAGTTCCGGAGCAAAGTTTCTCGGTATTCCAAAATCGAGCATGCATCGAATCTTTCCAGGCTTATCGCCAACCCCATTTTGCCTCAAATCAGAGCATTCCTTAACCTTCACTAACTGATGCGATGCACCAATGATCACATCCGATTGTAAGAACAGTTCATCTGTATGAACCATTAGGGCACTCTTCACGCCAAACTGTTTTGCCAGGGCAAGCACACGATCATGGTTAAAGCCCGTAACAACAATATTGTGCATACCCTCCTGAGCGAGATATTTCAAGGACAAACGCGCTACCTTACCGGTTCCTACTATCAGAAAGGATTTACTGTGCAAATTATCAAACTTGTTATATAATAATTGCATCCCGGTTTCAACCACAGAAGAACAAAACTTATCGATCCCTGTCGCTGTGCGCACGGCTTTACCAACCTGAAATGCCTTGCGCAAAGTCTGATCAAGCGTGATGCCCAGACAAACCGATTCAGAAGCCCAATGGTGACTTTTAGTCATTTCGTGCAGGACCTGGGGTTCACCTTTAATCTGAGATAAAAGACCGCTGGCTGCCGCAAATAAATGGGTAACTGATTCTTCCGTCGTATAATAAAACTGTACAAAATCCTTCAGGTTATGATCGCGTATAAAAAAATTTTTTAACGGACTGATACTGTCATGCACTGCGTATACCGTAAACCTGTGGTCGTTTCCCAATGCATAAACCTCATCCACCCGAGGCCTGATCGCTTTAAGAATACGCTTGATATTCGTTTCTGATCCGGTAAATTCCTTGCGTATAGCCAGAGTGGTGTTTTCAAAGTTAATCTCTGCAGCAAAAATTTGCCTGATCATTGGTTTCATTATCCTTAAATCTATCACAATCGGGAGTCAATTCCGATGCGGGATCTCGTCAAACTTCAGGAAAAACATACTCCTGTATTTCCAGGGCTTTAATTTCCTGAACAGCTCCCCCTGCAATTCCGCGTACATCTCCATAAAGGCTCACCAGGTTCTCCATCGCTTTCACTAATTTTTTTTCACGCTTTGCCCAATGGGATGTAAACAATGCTTTTTCCTTCAACAGATCGATTTGCATTTCATTATAGGACTCAAATGCAGCCTCTAATTTTTGTTTGAATTCGTTGCTGGTAACATAACCGTACAACAGGTTCATTTTATCACCTTTGTTTTCCTGAGATGACATAACTTCGCCGATCCTGATGAGGTTGCAACGAAACAAAAGAGCCAAAGCCTTGAACTCAATAAATGTACAAATCCATATTCCCTCGATTTCACCAAATCTGTTCATTCCATCCGGTAGTACCTCCGTCACAATTACCCCCAGGTCGGCCTGCTTCAGCCGGATATCATCTTTTATTTTCGAAATCCATTCGTAACTGAAATGCTTTGTCCGTTTGCTTTCATACAGAATTTTTCCACAAGGTTGATGGTAATGATCCATGACATGATGCACACAATCGCCACCGCGTTTCCCTTTGGAAATTTCCTCTATTATATCCCGTGGAAAAGCATTCGTCAGATAGGCTTCCATCGCAAGTTCCTGCACCTCACCCTGCGTCTGCATACTTCCCTGTTCGGCCTTTCGCTTCATTTCGTTAATGAGTTTATTCTGATCATCCAGCTTTTTCTTCAATTCAGATACTTTCATTTGCTCCTCTTCACGAACCTTTTCCGACTCTTCCTGAATTCGCTTTCGCGTAAGCACATCCAGCATTTCGCGATCGCGTGCCAGCTTTTGCTCGCGTTCCCTCACCTCGAGCAGTGCTTTTTCAAGC
>JAYSOP010000309.1:0-2561 GCA_043722905.1 Chryseolinea sp. | reverse complement strand
GTTGAAATGTACTTGCGGGAGGCGGTCTTAGTGGCAAAAGAAATTGCACAAATGTCACCTATCTCCGCGCAGCTCGCCAAAGAAGCCGTCAACCGCTCCTTCGAAACCTCCCTTGATGAAGGACTTCAGTTTGAAAGAAAAAATTTCTACCTCTGCTTTTCATCCGAAGACCAAAAAGAAGGCATGAAAGCGTTTATAGAAAAAAGAAAACCGGATTATAAGGGAAGATAGTTAGGCATTAGGGATTAGGGATTAACGAACTGAAATTCCAAAGCCAACTGTGAGACATTTATACTTTTGCAAAGTATAATCTGCATGAAAAGTAAACACTGCGAGTTTCAGCCGCATACCAGCGGTGGTTCTAAAACCGGAGGCGCCAAACCTTAAATCGAGCGGGTCGACTTCAATTTTTTCAACTTGTCCGTTATCATTGATATCATAATGACCTTTCATGGCAAGTGTCGATTTAGCGATGTTGTAACCCATTCCCCCATAAAGTGTGAGTACGGAAAACTTTTTTGAAATGAGGCCCTGAATGGTGGTGGCATTCATTTCAAATAATCCGATCTGATCGGGGTTATTGGCCGGATCAAAATGGCTTTCGAGTTTCAACTTTGTGTAACCGACAAATCCGGAGAGATCAAATGGCAACATCTTGATACCCGGTATCCACTGCTTGATATCATGCATAATTCCTATTCCGAAAATTTTCAATGAAGTATCATCGCCCATATCAATCGTAGGCGTGATGCGCAATTTAAGATCAGTACCCTTAGGAAGGCCAAATCCCAAATGCGCCATGGGCACGGGTACCCAGTTTTTTCCCAGGTTTCCCTTCAGATCAAGTCCTCCCGGACCGACGAAAGTTTCCTTAAGTCCGGTAGTCTCGTCAGTATAGCTGAATGTGGGTTTATTTTCCGGACCAAAAATGGTAGGTGCTAACGGGAAATTCTGAGAACTCTCGTCCAGGTCGACAACCGTCAGGCCAAGTTTTGTACCATCGAAAAACAATTCATTGTTCGGGATGGTCATGGCATTCGCCGTAACGGTGAGGTCAAATCCCGCGATTTTATGTGCTTTGGCCGAATTATACCACCCCTGATTTAAGCCCAGGCTCACACTTTCCATAAAAGGGCTGGTATACGCTGTAATGAGCTTCCCTCCGTCGCCGATACTTTCATTGAGGAGTTGATCGATATCATCCTGCGCGAACGATGGCACTGAGCATACAATGAACAAAAATAGCATCGTGGCTATCCGGGAAATTGAATTCATAACAGGTATTGTTAGGTAGTATTAAATAAAATTACACTTTTTTAAGGGGTAAAAAAATTCACTGATGACGTAACGTTTGTACTTTTGCAACACATGAAAGGTCTGTACAATATTTCAATTTTTTTTCTTGGCATTGCCCTCAAACTCTTCAGTCTCTTTCATACGAAAGCGAAGGCTTTTGTGACCGGGCGGAAAGACATATTTAAGAAACTGACTGAAGCGCTCGCGGCAAACACAAATCCCATCATCTGGGTTCATTGTGCCTCCCTGGGGGAATTTGAGCAAGGCCGTCCCGTCATTGAACGGATTAAGGCTGAATTCCATAGCCATAAAATTTTTTTAACATTTTTCTCACCCAGCGGCTATCTGGTGAGGAAGGGTTATTCCAATGCGGATTATGTATTTTACTTACCACTTGATACGGCAAAAAATGCCCGGAAGTTTATCGGCTTATTAAAGCCTCAACTAGCGATTTTCATTAAGTATGAGTTTTGGTTTCATTATTCCAGAATTTTGAAACGAAATAAGATTCCCTTGATTTCCATTTCATCCATCTTTCGAAAGAATCAAATCTTTTTTAAGCGGACCGGTTATTTTTACCGGAACATTCTCAAAAATTTCACCCATTTTTTTGTTCAAAATGAAGAATCCTTAAGCCTGCTGCGTTCGGTAGACATCTATCATTGCAGCCTGTCAGGCGATACCCGCTTTGACCGTGTGAGACAAATTCAACAGCGCGCAGAGGAAATTGAGATAGCCAGAAAGTTTAAAGCAGATCAAAAACTTTTCGTCATCGGTAGTTGCTGGCAAGAAGATCTGGATGTTCTCATACCCTTCATAAATGAAAACACACTCAAATTCATCGTCGCGCCTCATGAAATAACGGACTCGCTACTAGAAAACCTGGAGCGTTCGCTTTCTGTTAAATGGGTTCTCTATTCACAGACATCAGGAAAAAACCTAGAGGACTTTAGTGTGTTAATCATTGACAACGTGGGTATGCTTTCCAAGTTATACAGGTATGGGGAGTTTGCTTACATTGGAGGGGCCTTTGGAAAAGGGCTTCATAATATACTGGAAGCGGCTTGTTATGGAATTCCTATCCTGTTTGGTAATAAAAATTACGAGAAATTTCAGGAAGCGGTCGATCTGATAAACCGTGGAGGAGCATTTGAAATAGCGGACTATCCCGACCTGAAACATAAATATGAAATGCTGAACATTCCTGAAACATTTCTGCTGGCCTGTGAAGTTTGCCGTCAATATGTCGAAGATAATGTCGGTGC
>JAYSOP010000308.1:0-3263 GCA_043722905.1 Chryseolinea sp. | reverse complement strand
CCGGAGAACGGCACCATTAATCCAAAAGAAAGGTTAAAAAAAATTATCCGGAATCTTTTTTCCCGAAAATGGAATAAGCTTTTTGATGATGGCGTATTTTTCAGCGCCTACGCATTGATATTCAGGGACCATGCCATAAAAGCGCACTATAAGAAACTCCACGACCATTTAAGGGAACTGTTAAAAGACACCTTGCAGGAGGCAAAAGATCACCACATCATCGATATTAAGGACGTGGAAAAAACGGCTGATTTGATTTTTATCTTTATCGAGGGCGCCTATTACTATTTATCCATGGTGAAGGATAAATCGGAATACCAAAACCGGATTGAAATTTATGAAGAAACGGTTCTGTCCATGCTGAAGGTAAAATGATCTTTACTCTTCATTCATATCTCAACAACGTCATCCAGACGCTTTCAATAACTGGCAAAAAATCAAGTGCATGTTCACGGAATGTTCGTGGACAAGATGGGATAATCCAGTAGGCAGAGTTTATTGCCAAATATAGACGCCAAAAATATTTAATAATTAATAACGATTTAAAGATGAGCCATAGTCATGATAGTTTTCACCCAGACTATTCAATAGCAAATGATCAACCGACAGCCTGGAAAGTAAACAGGTCGCCCACAATCAAGACGGCTTGTTCCACATCAATGGTAAATGGATATCTTTAATGCTCTGCACGATCATATCCGCTTTAAAAGCGTAATGCGATAAATCTTCCTGAGTTGAAACACCTGATAGAACCAATATCGTTTTATATCCCATTTGTACGCCTCCACGTATGTCAGTTTGCATCGTGTCACCGATCACCACGGTGTCGGCGGTCTCGAGGCCGATAAATTTTCTGGCTGAACGCATCATTACAGGACCCGGTTTTCCTACAACAAATGCTTTTGTCCCTGTGGCCTCTTCGATCATCGCGGTGGTTGCCGCGATTCCTAAATTATTCCACCCCTTTCTTTTCGGCGAAGGGTCACGGTTTGTTGTAATGAATTTAGCGCCTGCCAGAATCATGTCTACCGCCTTTTGTACCATTTCCAGCGTAAAGTTTCTACCCTCGCCCAAGACCACGAAGTCCGGGTCGGTTTCCACCAATGTTAAACCACTTTCATGCAAGCTTGTCAAAAGGCCCCCCTCGCCAAGCACATACGCTGAGCCATTAGGCCTTTGGCTGGCAATAAACTTTCCGGTTGCCATGGCGCTGGTATAAACATGTTTTTCAGTTACATCAATGCCGAGTTTTTTAAGCTTTCTTACAACCTCCAATGGCGTGCGCTGACTATTATTCGTCATGAATGTAAAAGGGATTTTTTCGATGAGTAAGTTTGCAATAAATTCATCCGCTCCAGGAATCATGACATCACCCCCGTAAATCACACCATCCATATCAATGAGAAATCCTTGTGCCATAACTTTTATGTTTTCATCAATATAATCGATTTACAAGAAGATTTAAAGCCGTTAACAATCAGCAACGACAAAATAAAATAGTTTCAAATTTAATCTCAGTATAAGCATCGCCGCAAACGATCGATATGCCGATTTTTACAATAAATAGACGGCCTACAGCCAGACGAATTAATTTCCCAATCGCTTCAGGGCAATATAGGCCATTAACCCCGTGCTGACTGCAAGCGCATCTTCATCTATATCAAAAGTTGGTGTGTGAAGGGAAGCATGAATTCCCTTTTCTATATTACCTACACCACAAAGGTAAAAACAAGCATCAGCCACCTGAGAATAATAAGCGAAATCCTCCGCCGCCATCCAGATATCTTCTTCCAGAACATTTTCTTCACCCAGATAGGCCACGGCATCACGCCTGATTTCTTCGGTAAGTTTCTCTTCATTAACCAGGAAAGGATATCCGCGCACGATTTTGAATTCACACTTACCGTCCATACTTTCAGCGACATCTTCCGCCATTTTAATCATGCGATGGTGTGCCTCGTTCCGCCAGATTTCATTCATTGCCCGAAAGGTTCCTTCCATATAGACTTCATCCGGAATCACGTTAATGGCACCATTAGCGATCACTTTTCCAAAAGATAAAACTGTGGGATCGCCCGGGTGAGCCATGCGGCTTACAATTTGTTGTAAGGCAATGATGATGTGTGAGGCAATTAAAACCGGGTCAGTATTCTGATGGGGCTGTGCTCCATGCCCTCCCCTTCCAATAACGCGCACAAATAAAGAATCCATCGATGCCATGTGTTTGCCTTTCCGCATACCGATCTGACCGACCCGGATTCTGGGCATGGCATGCTGGCCAATAATTTGGTTTACTTTAGGGTTCTGCAACACGCCATCTTGAATCATCAGCGTGGCACCTCCAGGAAGCACCTCTTCGCCAGGCTGAAAGAGAAACTTTACAGCACCTCCGAAGGTATCCTTAAGCGCATGGAGAATGGTAGCGGTTCCCAATAGTGAGGCGGTGTGAAAGTCATGACCGCAAGCATGCATCACGCCCGGGTTTTGAGACGCATACGGAACTTTATTCATCTCAACAATTGGCAGGGCATCTATATCCGCGCGCAACGCAATCACTTGTCCGGATAATTTTTTTCCCTCCACCATTGCCAAAACCCCGGTATCTGCCACAGGTTTCCAGGGAATACCTATTTCGTCCAATTGATTCTTGATAAAAGTAGATGTATGATGTTCCCGGAATGACAATTCAGGATAGGCATGCAAGTGTCTCCGGCATCTGACAATGTTCCCATGAATATTCTTTGATAATTGCTTGATCTCTTCTACTAACATGAAAAATGTGTTGAGGTGTTCATGGCTCATGCTTCTGTTTTTGCTTGCGCTATTTTAACCTGGTATGCTTCTACAACGGTATGCTGATTATTATCAATTGTAGACCGCCCGCTTTTCCGCAGAACTAAACGACTTCAGTATAGTCGCATCCAAAACGTTTTTTTCATAAACGTCACAGGCCAGAATCTTCAACCCCTTAGAAACTTTTTGACGAAAGCATCATCAGTCAGTTCAGGGTACGATTGATAGATTCGGTCTATTTCCTCCTTTTGTCCCGTCGAAAGTTTTTCAAGGGTATTTAAACACCACAAGCCTTCTAATAAACCTTGTCGTCGCAAAACCTCATGAATACCAGGTATGCACCCATGAAAACTATTTTGCGCATCGAATATAACGGCATTCATATCTGTGACCTTTACTCCGTCGGCCAATAAATCAGGCAAGTGCTTTTGGTTTTTCTGATGTGTTTTTATTCTTTCAAACATTTCAAC
>JAYSOP010000307.1:0-2711 GCA_043722905.1 Chryseolinea sp. | reverse complement strand
TTCGATATCGGAGGCGTAAAAATTGAACTTCTCGAGCCTACGCGCCCGGATTCACCCGTTGCCAAGTTTATTGACAAGCGGGGAGAGGGCATCCACCATATGGCTTTTGAAGTTTCCGATATCAATAAAAGCCTCAAGGTGTATGCTGATAAAGGATTCCATGTGCTCAATCAGGAGGCTAAAATAGGAGCGGACAACAAGATGGTTTTTTTCCTCCATCCCAAATCCACCCAGGGAGTCATGATCGAACTCTGCCAGGAAATCAAATAGCGCCCGACTCGCTGTCAACTGAAGAATTGTCTCCCGATAGCTATCGGGATGATCAGTACCCTAACCTAGCTTTCCTCCCTCCAAACTGGATATCATTATAATACTTTTGCTTTTTCCTTCCTTCCTTGGTTTTATAATACGATTTACCGCTGGAACAAGCGCCTAGCAGGAAAGTAACAACAAGCAAAAATCCAACAATTTTTTTCATTTAGGCCAGGTTATACTTTTAATACGACTTAACTGACAAAAAGAACCCGTTTTGAGTGGAAAATTCTGACTTTTGAGTCAAAACGGCGATAAAGCCGGTTAAAGATAGCGACAATTTACATCATGAGTGATAAACGGCAAGAAATCAATCAGTTAGGAGAATTTGGACTGATTAACCGCATCCGGCAAAAATTCGCTACCTCCCACCACGTACATACGGTTGTCGGAATAGGAGACGACGCCGCGGTAATAGATGCTGGCGAAGATTTTCTGCTCGTATCAACGGATATGCTGGTGGAAGGGATCCATTTCGATCTTGCCTATATGCCCATTCATCATCTCGGTTACAAAGCTGTAGCCGTGAACGTTTCTGACATGGCAGCCATGAATGGTAAAGGAGAGCAAATTACAGTAAGCCTGGCGTTGAGTAATCGGTTTTCTGTTGAAGCAATTGATGCGCTATACGAGGGAATCCAGGCAGCCTGCACTAACTACAAAGTCGACCTCGTAGGGGGAGACACCACTTCTTCCAGCTCCGGACTTATCATTTCAATTACGGCTATGGGTAGGGTTGCGAAAAATAAAGTTGTGTACAGGAGTGGCGCGAAAGAAAATGACATCATTTGTGTTACGGGTGATCTGGGAGGGGCCTTTATGGGCTTACAGGTTTTGGAGCGCGAAAAACAGGTATTTCTTTCCAATCCCGACATGCAACCCGGATTGGAGAAGTATGATTACATCGTAGGACGCCAGCTAAAACCGGAAGCGCGCACGGAAATTATTTTTGACCTCGAAGAATTTGGTGTGATACCGACTTCCATGATTGATATATCGGATGGATTGGCTTCAGAGCTTTTTCACATCAGTCAGGAATCCAAAGTCGGAGTTCGGGTGTACGAAGACAAAATCCCCATCGATCAACTCACTTTTGAAACCGCCGTCGAATTCAACCTGGATCCCATAACCTGTGCGTTGAATGGTGGCGAAGACTACGAATTACTTTTCACCATCCGCAAAGAAGACCAGGACAAAATAAAGAACCATCCCGATATCCACATGATCGGCTACATCCATCCGCGACCTGACCAGAATGTGATGATCACGAAGCAGGGAAATATGGTTCCCCTTCGCGCGCAGGGGTGGGATCATTTTAAGTGAGTTGCTAATGTTGCCATGCACAATTTGTGGTGGTTGTTTGCAGAGCCAAACGTTTTGGGGTATCTCAGGATCAATTTTCCATCAAAATAAATTTCATTAAATTCGGATTAAAATTTTGCGACATGACGAGAGAAGCATTGATAAAGAAGACGATAGACCATTTGACAAAATTGCCTGACCAAAAATTAAGAGAGGTCTCAGATTTTGCAGAATTCTTGCTAAACAGAATTGAAAACCAATTAATGACTGAAGGAATTCAAAAACTCACATCTGACTCAAAGGCATTTGAATTCCTGGAAGAGGATGAAGATCTTTATTCCTTGAATGACTTAAAAGAACGGTACAAATGAATAAAGGTGAGCTTGTTCTGATACCGTTTCCATTTACCGACCTTTCAGGAATAAAAAACCGACCCGCCCTTGTATTAGCTGAGACAGAATTCGATATAACAGTATCATTCATAACGGCTCAGTTGAAGTGGAAAGAAGAAACGGACGTTATCATTGAGCCAAGACTGGAGAATGGACTTAAAAAGACGTCGTTGATAAGTTAAGTAAGCTGACAACAATTGACAAGGAACTAGTTATAGGCAGATTGGGTAATTTATCAAATGATGAGCTAGCGAAGGTGGACAGGAATTTAATTGTACTATTTAAGCTGGCAAAATGAGATTAGATTATTCTGGGCGTTCCCCTCGTTCCTGGGGTCGGTCTGTACAGGGCTTCGCTTCGCTTCGGTGCTCCGCACTGCCTTCTAGCTTGCCCGACGAAGCTAAGGAGTTTGCGCGCGGAAGTGTAGTCTGGCGTCGGCACCCTTACCTTCCCTAACGCGGGATAATATATCGCCCCGCAGGTCTCACGTCTCGTGGACCTGCGGCTTCGAAGGCTAAACCTTTCAAAACCCGCCCCCATTTATTTTTATTCTATGCAAGAAAAACAACTCCGGTAACTGGAAGCGGAACTGCAGATTGGGCATTTTGTTTTTTGTTCGAAGCCCGGCACTTTGTCCGCCCTTTAGGTGGCTCCTACGGAGCCGATTTTTCTCGTCCGTATGTTCAATAAACAGGAAACTCCTAA
>JAYSOP010000306.1:0-8841 GCA_043722905.1 Chryseolinea sp. | reverse complement strand
CAGACAGACCATTACTTTGATCGATCCCTTAACTGAAAAAATTCTCGATGAGGCAGAGATCCGAAAATCCTGGTATGGCCTGGTTTTCAATAAAGACGGAACAAAATTGTTTGCCTCCGGCGGAAATGATAACATGATTATAATTTATAATACCTCCGGCCGCACACTGGTTAAATCAGACTCCATCATTTTAGGTAAACCATGGCCTGTTAGAATTTCCCCTACAGGTCTTGCGTTGGACGATGAGACGAATACATTATTTATCGCTACCAAAGAAGATAGCGCGTTGTATGTAGTCGATCTAAAAACTAAATCAATTCAAAAAGTACCCCTTGGCCATGAAGCCTTCGCTTGTTTGTTAAGTCCTGATCGCAAATCGTTATATATTTCTTTATGGGGTGGTGATAAGGTGGCTGTTTTTGATCCGGTTGCCATGAAGGTTAAATCAACTATTCAAGTGGGCAGCAATCCCAACGATATGACGGTCACCAAGAACGGTGAATACCTGTTTGTGGCAAGTGCCAATGATAATTCAGTTTCGGTAATTGAAACAGCTTCGCAAAAAGTTATTGAGGTCTTTAAATCCTCCGTCATTCCAGAATCGCTGGCAGGGAGCACAACCAATGCGCTATCGCTTTCTGCGGATGAGACAAAACTTTACATCGCCAATGCGGATAACAATTGCCTGGCCGTTTTTGACGTAAGGGAACCAGGCGATGGTAGAAGTCTGGGCTTCATCCCGACTGACTGGTATCCAACCTCCATAAAAGTATTCAAAGACAAGCTCTGGATCACCAATGGAAAGGGAAGTAAATCTCAGGCAAATCCGAAGGGTCCCAACCCTTATGAAAAGCGAACTGATTCAACAGAATACATCGGGGGATTATTTAAAGGTTCATTGAGTATTGTTCCAGAGCCTGATGACGAATCATTAAAAGCCTATTCACAGGCGGTTTTCAAAAATACACCGTACACAAAAGAAGGGGAGACCTTTGTGGGGGGTGAAGCCGGAAACCCGATATTAGGAAATAAGGAGGCTTCCAGTCCCATAAAATATGTGTTTTACATTATCAAAGAAAACCGCACGTATGATCAGATGCTTGGCGATGTTAAAACAGGGAACGGAGACTCATCGCTATGCCTTTTCCCGGAGAGGGTAACCCCTAATCAACACGCATTGGCAAAAGAGTTTGTGCTACTGGATAATTTCTATGTCAATGCTGAAGTAAGTGCAGACGGACATAACTGGTCTATGGCCGCCTATGCCAATGATTATGTTGAAAAAACGTGGCCGACAAGTTACGGAGGGAGAGGTGGTTCTTATGATTACGAGGGGACACGAGAGATCGCCTATCCGAAAGACGGATTCATCTGGGATTACTGCGCAAGGGCAGGGGTGAGCTACCGTAGTTATGGTGAATTTATAGATGGCGGTAAAGCAACTATAAAATCCCTGGAAGGTCATTTTGATGCAGATTTTCCGGAGTATGATTTGAATGTGCCTGACATGTTTCGTTTTGCAAAATGGAAACAGGACTTTGACTCCCTTCTTTCTAAAGATGCAGTGCCATCCTTCAATACGATTCGCCTTCCCAACGATCACACGGCGGGGGCCAGGGTTGGTATGCCAACCCCCAGGGCTATGGTTGCAGAAAATGATCTGGCTTTAGGCCGGATCGTAGAACACATTAGTAAAAGTTCCATCTGGAACGAATCCGCTATTTTTGTTCTGGAGGATGATGCCCAAAACGGGCCTGATCATGTAGATGCGCATCGATCCATTGCGTTGGTAATCAGTCCTTATGTGAAAAAGAATGTTACCATTAGTGAAATGTATTCGACAGCTTCCATGTTGCGCACGATGGAACTGATTTTAGGTTTGCCACCGATGAGTCAGTATGATGCTGCGGCTACGCCCATGTGGAAGTGTTTTCATGCACAAGCTGATGTTTCTGTCTTTAATGCACTTCCTGCTTCCTATAATTTAAAAGAAATGAATACGGTTAAAAGTGCTATTTCTGAGAAATCGGCAAGTTTTAATCTTGACGTAATGGATGCCGCTCCTGATCTGGAATTTAGTCAAGTGATTTGGAAGGCGGTTAAAGGCCTCGATGCTGAAATGCCCGCACCTGTTCGGAGCGCATTCCTGACATCACAAAATGAATCAGAGGAGGATGAATAAGTTTTGGTTATTTTTTATTTTTTGCGCTGGCGAACTTTCAGGGCAATCTGTAACAGTAACAGTTCATGATCGGCAAACGGGCCTTTTCGTTCCTGATGTATTTATCAAGGTGTATAATTCCAACCTGACAACCGTTACCGATCAGCAGGGCAGGTTTAAGCTTTCCGGTTTGTATACTAATTCAAAAATTTTGCTAACAGCCCTGGGTTATGAAAACGCGGAATGGATCGTAACAGATTCAACCTCCAGGATTACTTTGGAAAAGTCATTCATTTACCTGAAAAATAATATCACTATAACGGCGAAGAGATTCGAAGCAAATCAATTTGACATATCCGAAGGGGTAACAGTTGTAGATAGTCAGGATCTTCTAAAAACCTCTTCAAGGTCAACACCGGAGGCACTGATGGGGACGGCCGGAGTGTGGGTTCAGAAAACCAATCATGGCAGTGGCTCGCCGATTATCAGAGGTTTAATGGGGAACCAGGTTTTGCTGATGGTGGATGGTATACGCATGAATAACGCCACCTATCGTTACGGGCCCAACCAATATTTGTCCACCATCGATCCGGGATTAATTGACAAGATAGAAGCTATCCGGGGAAATGGGTCGGTACTTTATGGCAGTGACGCGCTTGGAGGTGTTGTTCAGATCATTTCCCGTACACCACATTTTCAGACTGAAGGAAATCAATTTCACGGGCTTATTACCGGCAAGTGGATGAGTGGCGCTATGGAGAGAAGCGTTAGATCTGAACTTCAATGGAACGGTGAAAGGATTGCAGTGCTTACAGGATTTTCCAGAAGGGATTTTGGAGACATTCATGCAGGTGGAGCATTGGGCAGGCTCGGTCCGACGGGTTATGACGAATTCGCAATGGATAGTAAGGTCTTGATTAAAACGGGAGACAGAGGATTGTTGACGGCCGCGTGGCAACGCCATCAGCAAAATGATGTACCAAGATATGATCAGGTTTTTCAGGGAGGATATAGATTGTACAACTTCGACCCCCAGATCAGAGAGTTGGGATATGTTAGGTGGGAAACCTTTACAGAAAACAGGATAGCCAATAATATTCAGGTGACCGCTGGAATTAACAGGTCGCTGGAGAGCATTCATTCGCAGAAGAACGGATCCTCAGAAATCAAAAATCAGAAGGATATTGTCAACACACTCAATGGGACGGCCGAGGTTCATTCCTTAATGAGTGAAACATGGCAAGCACAGTCAGGCGTTGAATGGTATTATGATCGGGTAGCCAGCCAGGCAAAAATTTATAATCCATCCTCGAAGGAAACAATTAGCGTAAGAGGTTCTTATGCAGATGGTGCAGCATCCCAAAGTATGTCGGTATTTTCCACCCATACTATCGATATAAAAAAGTTTACCATCGCGGCCGGTGCACGGTTCAGTGTTGTTAGCCTTTCCGTTAACGATGTCACTTTTGGCAACCGCGAAATTCAGCCAAATGCAATGGTAGGTAACCTGGGGTTAGCGTACGCTATTCATCCGAGCTACAGAATATTTGTCAGTGGCAACACCGGTTTCCGTGCCCCCAATGTGGATGATGTCAGTAAATTTGGTGCAGTAGAAAGTTCTGTATTTGAAGTTCCCAGTGAGCATCTTTCACCTGAAAGATCAAGCACGCTGGAGACGGGGTTCAAAGTCAACGGAAAAATATTTTCAGGATCTTTAACCGCCTATCGCACCACTTTATCTGATCTGATTGAACGGATGCCAATGACATATTTGGGAATGGATACCATCGAAAACAGACGGGTGTATCAAAAACAAAATATCAGTGAATCCATCCTGCATGGGTTGGAAGCTGAAGGTGCGATAAGACTTTCTTCCCATTTCAGTGTATACGGAAATCTCACTTATACTCATGGTAAAAATATTTCTAAAAATGAACCCATGCGAAGAATACCCCCATTATTTGGGAAGTTGGGTTTAGGATACCAGCACATGAATGGATTCTGGTTTAGAATGGATTACGTTTATGCAGGGGAACAAAGCCGCCTGGCGGGAGGGGATCTCAGCGATGCCCGTATTTCCGTGAGGTTAAAAAACGGAGTGATGCCATCATGGGATATTCTCAATTTGCATGGAGGGTTTTCGTATAAATTTC
This sequence comes from Chryseolinea sp., assembly GCA_043722905.1. Classification (GTDB taxonomy): domain Bacteria; phylum Bacteroidota; class Bacteroidia; order Cytophagales; family Cyclobacteriaceae; genus Chryseosolibacter. The sequence goes on along the minus strand of JAYSOP010000306.1, from coordinate 4,527 downwards.
TCAGTCTAACGGTCTCGGGTCAAAACCTTTTGAATGAAGCTTACCGTGTTTATGCATCAGGCGTTGATGGATATGGCAGGAATATGAGCATTAGTTTAACCGCTAAGTATTAATAGTTTACAGTTGCAGGGACATTGCCGTATGTGATCCATCCACTGTTTGTTCCTCCTTGGTGAGATTGTGTGCGTCTGCGAATTCATCGCTCTTAAATTATAAGGTCATCCCTACGGGATTTAGTTTGCCTTCTTACGCTATTACTACCATAAGGTCATCCCCTCCGGGGATTTATTTAAGATTTGGTTGTGATCGTGCCTTTGGCTCACGCCCGATATATTTAATTAACGCAAGACTCTCCGTGATCTTTATCTCACGTTCAGAAGCACTAGCGAAATTCATATTGCCAACATCTGCAGTCACACAAAAATAAAAAAAATTCCTCTAAAGGAAACTCTGTGTATTGCATTTTGTATTTCTAAACCGTAGATAAAACGAGGGCCAGTCACCCGCTCCAATTCGCAATCCGTGTGCCAGACAGCGCATCAATTTTACGCATGTTTCCTTTGGCACACATTCCTATTTCCCCTAAAACCCCGGTTAAAACCGGGGGCTACAATATGGGCCGCCCCTACTGGGCTTTTGAATACAGATACACGCCCCGAAATAATTGGGAGTTCTTCTTTCGTCAAGCCCTGCACACCAAGAATTTAGGGCTGACAAAAAAAATTCTCGCGTTGGTTATCTATCGGTCACAGAGAAGAGATCCTCATTTCCCCTTGAACCTTTTACTGCTTCAACTTTAACAAGACCCACACCTGAAGCATAATATTTATGTTCAACGACCCCTGGTTCAAGCAGATTCCACTCGGCTGTTTGAAGACAATTGTTGAAAGTTCCAATAGATACCGTAATAGTTTTATTTAAGCTCAGGACCTGGGCAGCATCTTCGGCTTCGCCTTTATAATACTCCTGCCTGTACCACAGGCCTGGAAAAAGATTCGCGGGCATAATTACACCTGGAAGCGCTCCATCTACACCTGCTTCCCAGGATCCTGATGTGCTGACTACCTTACCATTCTCTATTTCTTCTGTGGCTTCACCAAAATACCAGACATTTCCCTGTTTGTCCTGAGCATACCAATCGAAGGTATCTTCCGTAAGTACATCTTCAATCCATTCTCGCGCATGCACAACACGGCAGGTAACCCCCATGACCACTTTTGTTTCGTTTAAAAAATCTTCTTCCACTTTTACTTTTTTATTGTCCTCATCTTTCCCTTCATACGAATAGGTTTTCAAAGGTAGCAGCGGGAAGAAGTCATTCCCTGCGATGTCAGTGCTGACAAAATCATTGGGATCGATATTTACTTCATAAGGTGAATCTGCCGGATTTTCAGGTCGAAGGGGATCATCTTCTTTATTACAGGCGGTAAAAAAGCATATTGCAAGAAATGCCATGGTAAGTTTTTTCATAGTTGATTGGATTAGTTTGTTCCTGATCTATAACAACACGCAAAAAAACTCCATTGGGTTGGTTCGGGTAGTAGATAACTATGGGATTAGCTTACTTATTGATTCAAATGTTAGCGGCAAGCCCCTCAATCCTGCAAAGAGACCATGACCAACTACCGGTAATTTTCGCTAGTCTTTTTTATCCGATATTTTCAAAGAAGAAAACCGGTTTCTGCCTTAATTTTAGTCAGACAATAATGATAAATTATGATATAATTATGGCCCGAGTCTATAAAGAGTTTAATGGCTATTTTTAGCGAGGCTTGTTATTGGAGTGGCCTTGATAATGTTTTTGTTGCACGGTAAACCAATTGTAGTTCATGAGACTAGTTAAATCATTTCTCCCCCTTATTTTTATCGGGTTATTGAGTTCTTCACAAGCGCTGGCCCAAAAATTACTGCTGAAATCAAGCATCAGGAACCAAACCAAAATAAACAACTTTACCATAGAGCCACCCACCCTCCTATGCGCGGGTTTCGAATGGACGATATCAGGTGACGAAAACCGGAATGCGACTGTTTCCGTCGAGTTCCGGAAAAAGGGATCCGGCGCCTGGAAGCAAGGTTTACCCCTTTTGAGGATAGGGGGTGAAAAAATTTATGGCCATGATCAACGGTGGGTATACACGACAGAAGACATGTTTGCCGGCAGCCTGTTTAATCTAAACCCTGGAACTATTTATGAATGCCGGTTTATGTTAACTGATCCCGATGGAGTGGAGGGGCAAGACACACAAAATATTGTTGTGCAAACTAAGACTGAACCAAAGCCATATGACCAGGGCAGGGTGTATCATGTTTATCCACCCGGATATAGTGGTCCGAAATTGAGTCCAGCTTTCACCGGATTAAATGAAGCCTACTACGGAGAAGGGAATACCGGTGATTGGTGGAATGTACCAGAGCCGCGCGTGCAGGCAGGGGATGTCATCCTCGTTCACGCAGGGCTGTACAAAGGTAATCGCATGAAATACGCGGACGACCTCGCGCTTGACTTTCATGGAGCTTATGTGCTCACGCAAAAAGGTACGGCTGAAAAACCCATTGTTATAAAGGCAGCTGGAGACGGAGAGGTAATTTTTGATGGAGACGGTGCCTATCGCCTCTTTGATGTTATGGCAGCAGATTATCATTATTTCGAAGGACTCACCATCAAAAATACAGATGTTGTATTTTATGCAGGATTAAAACGTGTAATGGGCAGCAGCGGACTCACGGTGAAAAATTGCAACATGGAAGATATCGGTATCGCTGTGATGACCTATAGTGCGGATTCAAAAGATTTTTACATTGCCGACAATGTTATCATCGGAAGGCATGACCCTGATACACTCGTGGGGTGGTACGGTTTGGAAAAGCCTTCCCCGCTCACTTCTTATTATGCGATCAAAATTTACGGGCAAGGGCATGTAGTATGTCATAATTACATCGCTTTTTTTCATGATGGCATTTGTGTTGATACGCATGGATTGCCAGAGCCTGGGAAGAAATCTGTCTCCATTGATTTTTATCGCAATGACATATTCAATATGGCAGATGATTTTATTGAAGCGGACGGAGGCTCGCATAATATCCGTGTCTTTGAGAACAGAGGTTTCAATGCCTACCACGCTGCTTTGAGTGCTCAACCGGTTTTTGGAGGACCCGTATATTTCATCAGGAATATTTGCTACAACGTGCCAGGCACAGCCATGAAGTATACGATTAGACCGGCGGGTATTTTGACGTATCACAATACTTTTGTCGCAGAAGCAGGTATCAATAATTTTTCAAATGGCCATTTCAGAAATAATCTGTTTATTGGCCCTTTTGATAATCGCCCGGCGCTAAGCGGTACCACCTACACTGATTATTCAACCATCGATTATAATGGATATCGCAAAAAAAATTCTAAAGTGAAATATCGTTTCCGTTACCCCACCCATGACTCCCTCAATCATGCCGGTGATAATGAACTCACGTTTGTTGAGTTTGAATCATTGAAAGACTTCGGCAAGAAGACTGGCTTTGAAATGCATGGCGTGGAGTTGGACGGTGATATATTTGAAAACGTACCTATGCCAGACCCTGCCACACCAGGCCATATTTATGCTATTAAAAATTATGATTTCCGTTTGAAATCCTCGTCTAAAGCGATCGATGCAGGCAATTATTTACCCAATGTCAATGACGGTTATAGTGGAAAGGCTCCGGACTTAGGCGCGTTGGAATCGGGGCAGGAAACAAACGCGTACGGCCCGCGAAGATGAGGCTTTTTTATACGCTTTCTGCCAGTAAATCCATGGAATACTTTGTTCGGGATTTCTTTATTGATATTCACAGCAATTTGATCATGAATAAATTGCTTGAATGATCAGGATTTGCCTTGCGGTATTTTCGCTAATAATTATCAACTACCATATGGATCCATGGTTGTAAAACGAATAAATTTTAGGAGGAAACTTCGATGGAACAAAGGAAAAAATTGAATGTTAGTGTTTTGTTAAGTTTGGGTGAATGATAGCATGCTGCGTATCTCAAATGGTGTGCGTAATCCTGCATAAAAGTAAAACTGGGATGCCATTGGGAAATTCGTAAAATTGCGGTAAATTATGATTTTCCGTTTTTCAGATGAAAAAAGCTGATGGATTCAATTAAAGAGAATAAAGTACTTTCTGATAATCTTTTTCCTGTGGTGGGAATAGGTGCTTCTGCCGGCGGCCTTGATGCATTTAAGCAACTGATCAAAACTATCCCAGAGCAGTCAGGAATGGCCTTTATACTGGTACAGCATTTGGATCCGCTTCATGAAAGCGTTTTATCCGAGATTTTACAAAGGCTTACAAGCTTACCTGTGCATGAAATTCAGGATAATGTGAAGGTTGAATCTGATCACATTTATATTATTCCTTCTAATAAAATGCTGGTGGCCAATGATGGCGTCTTAAAATTGTCTCCCCGGCCGGCAAAGAATAAGCAATATTTTCCAATCAATGTTTTTTTCACGTCTTTATCAGAAATACATCAACACCATGCAAT
>JAYSOP010000305.1:0-2520 GCA_043722905.1 Chryseolinea sp. | reverse complement strand
TTCATAAAGATCACTCTTGGGGGAAACGACCCATAATTATCGAGACAGATTTTAAGGGGATCATAGCGCGTTGAAAAAAGCTGCAGCTTGGTGAACAGTTCTTTTTGTTTTTGGACTTTCCAGAGAAAGGGCATGTGAAGGGTAATGTGCGGCGGAGAATTTAATGCAGCCTTACTGCCATACTGATCACTAAAATAGGTCCTGACCTCAAGCGCTTGCTCATAGACGGGTGATGGGGGGATGACCGCAATGAAATATTTTTTCTCCTTCTCTGAGTGTACCATACTTTTACCCATCTCTAAATCTACGTGGTATTAAATAAAAAAACTCAGGCCAGTCGTTACCTCAAATTACGTTGCAAAAAAAACCACCATCAGCGCAATCAAAAGCCCCAACAATAGCAAACTGATTACTAAGGGCATATGAAACGCAATGTAAGCTTTGTCAGAAATTTCCCTCGGAGTCATTTTCTTTGAGTATTGCTTTTTCACCGGAGGAATTAAATGGAAGATCATCATGAAAACACAAAAAATGGCAGTGCCCCCAAAAATCCATACAATAAAATTTCCTAAAGGATTCAGAATGAAGCAACTGCTTACACTGATCAGCGCAAGAATCGCGAAAATTGCCGGACTATTTTTTCTTTTAATCGACTGGCTTTTCATACGGTAGAAAGTATTGCAAACTATACCCCGCCTGTACCCACGTGTAGTAAATATCCGAAATTTTAAAGATTATCCTGAATAAAGTTGAGCATGATGGTATACAAATGAAGTTTTGTTATTCCGCCCTCAATACCGTGATCTTTATCAGGGTAATAAAACGAGTCAAACTGTTTAGTGGCATTGATGAAGGCATCCTCCAACATGATGGAATTCTGGAAATGAACGTTATCATCCCCTGTGCCATGGATCAATAGAAATTTACCGGAAAGCGAGGAAGCAAATGTCAACGGAGAATTCATATCGTATCCATCGGGATTTAATTTCGGGGTCTGTAAATAGCGCTCAGTGTAAATGGTGTCATAAAATCTCCAGTTTGTTACGGGCGAAACTGCCATGCCGATTTTAAAAACTCCCGCGCCTTTTGTCATCGCCAATGCAGACATATAGCCACCATAACTCCATCCCCATATTCCCATACGGGTTTCATCAATATAGTGCAATGAACCTAAATACCTCCCTGCGGCGAGGTGATCCTCCAGTTCATACTTCCCAAGCTGTTTGTACGTAATCTTTTTAAAGCTTTCACCCCGCCCTCCTGTGCCTCTCGGGTCAATGACAGCCACGATATATCCTTTTTGAGTTAAAACCTGGTGAAAATAAAAATGACTTCCTGCCCAGGCATTTTCTACTTCTTGCGACCCTGGGCCGCTATATTGAAAAACCAGTACAGGATATTTCTTCGACGGATCAAAATTTTGAGGCTTTAGCATAAAACCATTCAGCACTACCTCACCCGGGGTTTTAAAAGTAAAGAATTCCTTCGGCACCACGCCGTATTCACTGGCGTTACTGGCCAACTGCTCATTTTCCTCCAGCAATTTCAAGGGTGAATTTTTTTTCGTGTTATATAAGGTTACAATGTCAGGATGGCCCGCGCTGCTGTGATGATCGATGTAAAATTGAAAATCACTACTCATGTTTATCTGATGGGTGCCGGCGGCCGAGGAAAGTTTTGTCTTCTTCTTTCCGTCAAGAGATATGGAATACAGGTGTCTTTCAAGCGGGGAGACTTCGGTTGAAATATAATAAGCTTTCTTAGTGGTTTCATCCAGGCCAAGAAATTCAGATATCTCAAAATCTCCGGTTGTCAGTTTACGAAGCAATCTTCCCTCTATGGAATATAAATAAAGGTGTTTATAACCATCCGTTTCAGTTACCAGAATGAATTGTTGACCATTCTTTAGATAGGTTAAATTCAATTCCTCAATGTCTAAATAAGTATTTGTCCCTTCCGCCAGTATTTCGTCTGTTTCCCCGGTGCTGGCAACAGCGTGTAGCAGTACCATTTTGTTTTGCAACCGGTTTAAAGTAAGTATTGACAGAACGTTTGGATCCGCAGTCCATTTCATGCTCGGAATGTAAAGTTCCTTTTCCCGCCCCAGGTCCGCTTTCACTTTTTGCTTTCTACTCAGATCGTAAAACCAGATTTCAACAGTGGAATTCTTCTCACCCGCTTTGGGATATTTATAGCGATAGTCAATCGGATAAAGTGATCCTCTCCACAATTGCAGATTGTATTCCTTCACCTCGCTTTCGTCAAACCGATAGTAAGCCAGCTTTTTACTGTCAGGCGACCACTCGAACCCCACCACGAAACTGAATTCCTCCTCATACACCCAATCAGTGGTTCCATTAATAATATAATTAAACTGACCATCATCAGTGACCTGTTCTTCCGGAGAACCATCAAGAGCGGTATAAAAAAGATTATTGTTTCGAACGAAGGCTACTTTGCTTCCATCCGGTGAAAAAGTGGCATAGGATTGCTTGCCACGTTGAGAAAGTTTCGTGAGTG
>JAYSOP010000304.1:0-3806 GCA_043722905.1 Chryseolinea sp. | reverse complement strand
ATTCCTGGAACGCAGGCAAAAACACTTTGGGCAAATTATCACGCACTGGTAGACCGTTTTTATGACAATCAAAGTATCTATTTCGAATTAAAGGAACTCGACAGAAAGAAAAATCACGAGTTAAAACTGGAGCTTTGTGCGCGGGCTGAGCGCCTTTCTAATGTCGAAATTATAAAGGATGCCATCCGGGAACTCAATGAACTGCACCAGGAATTTAAGCACCTGGGTCCCGTGCCTTCGGAGGATAAAGAGACTGTTTGGCAGCGTTTCAAAACAGCCTCAGACGCGGTATATGCAAAACGCGATGCCTATCTTAACAACCTGCAACATGAACTTCAACAAAACCTTGAACTCAAAATAAAATACGCGGATGAGGCTCAGGCCTATGCCCATTTTCAGAGTGATCGGATTAAAGAATGGAATGAAAAAACAAAGGAGATATTAGAACTTCAAAAAAAATGGGAAGTAGTAGGGGGGCTGCCCAGGGCCAAAGCCAAAGATGTCAATAAAAAATTCTGGTCTGCCTTCAAATCGTTCTTCAACAATAAGAACCTTTTCTTTAAGAAACTCGACGAAGAACGCGAGCAAAATCTTCAGCATAAAAATGATTTGGTTAAACAGGCCAGGGAATTAAAAGAAAGCCAGGAGTGGGATAAAACATCCAACGACCTCAAAGCTTTGCAACAAAAATGGAAAGACGTGGGCCCCGTTCCTGAGAAATTCCGCGAGCGTGTTTTCAAAGAATTTAAAGATGCCTGTGATTATTTCTTTGCTCAGAAAAGAGGCCAGATGGGTAAAGTGGAACAGGAGCAGATTGATAACTACAATCTGAAGACGGCCATTTGTGAAGAAATTGAAAGGAATGCTCTCGAAAAAACATCCTCCGTAGGCTTATTAAAAGACCTGCAGGACAGATTTAATACCGTGGGATTTGTGCCTAGAAAGGACATTACCGCCATCAAAAATCGGTATCATGAAGCCGTTGATAAATTTGTGGCTTCCATTCCGGATATGAGTCAGGATGAAAAAAGCCGCGTTGTTCTTGAAAATCAACTCAGTGATTTGCGGAATGACCCTATGGGTGACAGAAAAATATTTCAAAAAGAACAAGTCATCCGTAAGCGTATCACCAAGCTTGAAAATGATATTTCATTGTGGAAGAATAACCTGGAGTTTTTCGGGAAATCGCAAAATGCCAACAAAGTCAGGGATGAATTCAACGAAAAAATAAACACAGCAACAGAGCACCTTAAAGAATTGAAACAACAATTGAAGATGTTAAGGGCGGGGTAACGGTTCAAATTTTATTTCATGCGGTCCGAGGTGGTGTATATTATTATTGATATGGATCTCGGTTTGATCCCCGGTCATGTTCACCAATCCCAGGACCTTGGTATCCAATAGTATTCCCTGTACCCGAAGCGGATCGCTGCTCTCCATTATATTCGCCTGTTTTCCCTGAAAAACCGCAAAGCTCTTTAACATTTGATACACAGGATAAGGATCCGCGTCGGCCGAAATTATTCCCTGATTTCCCATCGTTTGAAAAAACGTCACTGACTCCGCGCCGCCCTTTGCCAGTGAGCACACACTTCCGAAGCCCCAGACGGCAGCAAATGCCTCTTTTTGCCTGGGATCTGCTTTCTTCGTTTCTTCAATAAAATGATCGGCGGGGTTTGTCGCGTAAGGATTAAATCGCTTGCGCAAGGTAACTGGTGAAATGTGAATGCGGATGGAATCTCCATAGATCAACCGGGCACTATTCACCAGATGGCTCATGGACTCGGTATTTTCCAGCACTGTTAAATCATCTGTAGCATGTTCCTGAGGATCGATGCTGAAACTTATAAAATCCAACCCTTTAGCGTTAAATTGGTTTTTATTGATCTCATTGAAGTTATAGTCAGTGCCGGCCCCCAGCGAAACTTTTGGAAGCGTTTGTTTTATAACAGGTGCGTGATCAATAATTCGCTGACCAGTAACCAGGCCGTTGTGCGATAGCAATAACAACTTTTTCACTTTTACCTTGTTTTGTTGACAAAGGATAATAAAGGCCTCGGTTTCTTCTTTGAAATTTTCAGTGAGATGCAGGGCGACTTCTAAACCCAATCCTAAAGCAAAGGCATTTTCGTATTGCCGCGAAAATAGGGTAACCCAGTTTGCATTTCCGGGATACAGGTCAATACGGTAATGGTTGAGTTGTAAACCGCGCAGCAGAATCTCCCCTTGTGGTGATAGCCTATCGATTTCGGTGGAAGCTGATACGCCCATGAATGGCACAATGGACTTTACTCCTGTATCCCTTAGAGAAATGTAATCAGGGCCGGCTTTGACAGTCGCTAAAACAGAGGATGGCTTAAAAGTTATTCGTTGATAAACCACCTCACCTTTTTTCAGTAGAACAGGAAAGGGTTTATCCAGGGTTGTGCAGAAAGTTTTGAACGATGCATCAGACCAGTTACGTTGATCTTCGGTTTCAAAGACCTCACCTTCAAAGGATAGGGTATAGGCCTGACCTGCCGTCTCCCAGGCCATTGAAATGATATTTTTAAATGGGTTCTCCGCCGCAACAGCCGATGGAAAAACGCGTTTTGTGGTCGAAAGATCTGGATGGGTAATGGTACATAGCTGGCCTGTGACACTCAAAGGATGAAGAACACAAAACCCTGCCCTGTTTTTGTTAAAATCCGCCAGGGCCTTCCCCGTAATTTCATAGACCAACGTCCCGTCGGGGAGCCCCTCAATGTTCGCGGTCCACGCCATCACATCCACTCCGTCTCTGGAATGGAAACAATCGAATTGAATTTGGAAACCATTTTTTTGATTGACGATCTGTTCGTTTTCAATTCTGTGCGGAATAGTATTCCAATTGTGATCACGTAGCGCAAAATATATCATACGCAGAATCTCTGTCTCACCGTAAGCTATTCGCCTCAGGAAGCCATGATCATACATTACTGAAATAGCTCCCGCTGTATATTTATTCATATCGTGCATTTATATTTTCCAGTATAGGTAAACGTATTAACTACTGCCCCGCGGCAACCGGCTGGGAAATTATTAATATTTAATGTGAACGCAAATTCCGGTCGCTAAACCATGTTCTTATATGGCCGCTGCTCCTAAACGTTAGTCTTCAGGAATGAGGGGCTCGGTATAAAGTTTTTACGGGCTATTCCATGCGTTGCTTCTTAATTATGCTGATCAGCCTTTGTCTCCTTCAATCCGTGTATGGAGACAAACCCAAAAAACCGAAGATTACGGGACAGAAAGAATTGACGACGAGCCAGGGGAATGGGATCACCATACAACTCAGTGACCTTTATGTTGAGCAAAAGGAGGATGGGAAAGATCACGATGATAAAGATAAAGGCAACGATGACGATGACGATGACGATGATGATGATGATGATGATAACGACGACGATGATAGCGATAATGATGCACCTCGCTATCCTACCGGATATACCCTTGAAATTTTTAATGGGAAAAATTATCAGGTTTCCGGAAATACCGTCACCCCTGACCCGGGGTTTAGCGGCATCTTGACTGTGGAAGTTAGGGTAAAAAATGATCAACACGCTTCCAAAAAGTTCGACCTTAAAATTACGGTTACGCCTGCCAACAAAGCTCCGGTCATTACAGGTCAAGTTCCATTGACGACCGGGATGAATGAACCCATTACAGTCAAGTTGGAGCACTTAACCGTGACGGATCCGGACAATGCTTATCCTTCAGATTTCACCTTGAAAGTTTTGTCAGGCGATCAATATTCAGTGAACAAAAATGTGGTTACTCCAGCGCAG
>JAYSOP010000303.1:0-8152 GCA_043722905.1 Chryseolinea sp. | reverse complement strand
GAAAAGAAGATTTTCGAACTCAAGAAGGAAACGTTTGAAAATCTAACGGGGTGGCAACGGGTTCAATTATCCCGGCATCCTGAGCGGCCTTATACCCTCGATTACATCTACGAAATCACCTCCGATTTTATCGAACTTCATGGCGATCGCACGGTAGCAGATGATAAAGCGATGGTAGGCGGACTGGGTTCAATCGACGGCCAGACATTTATGCTTATTGGCCAGCAAAAAGGAAGAAATACCAAGCAGCGGCAAATGCGGAATTTCGGTATGGCCAACCCGGAAGGTTACAGAAAGGCCCTTCGTCTCATGAAGATCGCCGAGAAATTTAATAAACCCATTGTTACTTTCATTGATACACCCGGCGCCTTTCCGGGACTTGAGGCGGAAGAACGGGGGCAAGGTGAAGCCATCGCCCGTAACCTGAAAGAAATGTTTTTATTAACCGTGCCCGTTATTTGCATCATCATTGGCGAGGGAGCTTCAGGGGGTGCGTTGGGCATCGCTATTGGTGACCGGGTGCTCATGCTGGAAAACACCTGGTATTCGGTAATATCGCCTGAATCTTGTTCTTCTATTCTCTGGCGCAGCTGGGACTATAAAGAACAGGCAGCGGAAGTTTTGAAGCTCACAGCCAAAGATATGCTCCATCAAAAACTGATCGATGGCATTATCAGCGAACCCCTGGGGGGCGCTCATACTGATGTTAAATGGATGACAGAACAGGTCAAAAAAACCATTCTTGAGCACACCCGTGAGTTATTGAAAATATCCGCCGATGAACGCATTCAGCAAAGGATCGATAAATTCTGCGCGATGGGGGTTGTAAAGGAATAGGGTCAGGGGTGAGAGAGTCAATGGTCAATGGTCGATCGTTTCGGGCCCGAATAAAATGTCTGAGTTAAGTGCCTTAACCATGAGTCAACTTTAAACTTTCTACTTTCTACTTTCTACTTTCAGCTTTTTGAACCTGCATGTAATCAACACTGGATTTTTTAAACTCGATGGCGGGGCCATGTTTGGTGTGGTGCCCAAATCTATCTGGCAAAAGACCAATCCCCCGGATGAAAACAACCTTTGCCCCTGGGCTATGCGTTGCCTGTTGATTGAAGAGGGAAATAAACTCATTCTCATCGACAATGGGCTGGGGGATAAACAGGATGCCAGATTTTTCAGCCACTACTATTTACATGGTGACGATAACCTGCAAAAATCTTTGCATAAGAAAGGATTTTCTGTGGATGACGTTACCGATATGTTCCTTACCCATCTTCACTTTGATCATTGTGGGGGAGGCGTCTCTTATGAACAGGACAAACTTGCCCTCACTTTTAAGAACGCGACCTACTGGTCGAACCACGACCACTGGAAATGGGCCACTGAACCAAATCGACGTGAGAAAGCCAGTTTTCTGACCGAAAATATACTGCCGATGCAGGAAAGTGGTCATCTTTCACTCATCGACATCCGTGAAAAATCACCGTTTTCTTCCTTTGATATAACTTACGTATCTGGTCATACCGATAAAATGATGATCCCCAGAATCAAATTCCGGAACAGGATTATCTGTTATGTCGCGGATCTCCTTCCTTCTATTGGGCACATTCCCTTACCGTATGTTATGGGATATGATACGCGTCCGCTCATCACGATGGAAGAAAAGGAAAAATTTCTGAATGAGGCTGCTGATCATCAATACGTTCTTTTTTTTGAGCACGATCCGGTCAATGAATGTTGTACGGTCAAACGAACTGAGAAAGGTGTGCGGCTGGACCGCGTTTTTCCCCTTTCGGAGTTGGACATTTAATCCATAATCATGAAAGTAGGCCTTGTGTTATCCGGAGGTGGCGCCAGAGGAGTGTGTCATTTAGGCGTGTTGAAAGCCCTGGAGGAATTTGGTGTCAGGATTGACATGATATCCGGAACCAGCGCAGGTTCGGTGGTGGGATGTTTGTACAGTTATGGTTACAAGCCCGTTGAAATTCTGGAAATCATCCACGCTACCAGTTTTTTTAAATCTCTGAAAATTGCTTGGACCTGGACCGGATTGTTGTCCATTGACGGATTACGCGATCTGATTCTGAAATATATTCCTGAAAATTCTTTCGAGTGCCTGAAGATACCGGTCAGGTTAGCAACAACGGATATTAAAAAAGGAAAGATCGAATATTTTTCCCATGGCGAATTAATCCCTCCCATACTGGCGTCGTGTTGTGTGCCTGCGGTTTTTAAACCGATACAACATTTGGGTGGCGTCTATGTTGATGGCGGTATCCTGGATAACCTTCCTGTTAAAGCCATTCATGACCAATGCGATTTTATTATTGGATCACACTGCAACTTTATTACCTCGGAATTTGATATCAAAAATTTCCGGTCTGTTATTGAACGCAGTTTATTGATGGCTATTCACGGCAATACCATGATCAGTAAAACGTTGTGTAATGTACTGATAGAACCGCCAGACGTCGGCAAATTCAGCGGCTTTGACTTAAGCAAGGCAGATGAGATGTTTGAGATAGGGTATCAGTATACCATTCGTAATTTTACGGCTGATCAGTTTCGCCTATGAGCGTTTCGAATCTTACTTTCAGGCAACAGATACTGCAGGGGATTCCTGTTGAATTACCGGCGCCGAAATCGTTTGATTCAACGCTGAACCATGCGCCGAGGAGAAAGGACATCCTCAGCGCAGACGAAAAAAAACTTGCCGTACGGAATGCGCTGCGGTATTTTGAACCGCGACATCACGAAATACTGGTGCGGGAGTTTTATGAAGAGCTTCTTCGCTATGGCAGGATTTATATGTATCGGTTCATGCCTGATTATGAAATCTATTCAAGACCAGTAGGGGAGTACCCTCATCAATCCCTTCAGGCCGCGGCCATTATGCTGATGATCCAGAATAATCTTGATCCCGCCGTGGCGCAGCATCCGCATGAACTGATAACCTATGGGGGGAATGGTGCTGTATTTCAGAACTGGGCTCAGTATCTGCTGACCATGCAGTACCTCGCAACGATGCGCGATGACCAAACTCTGCACATGTATTCAGGACATCCGATGGGCCTCTTCCCGGGCTCAGCAAGGGCGCCACGACTGGTGGTTACCAATGGCATGATGATACCCAATCACTCAACCCACGATGATTGGGAACGCTACAATGCCCTTGGTGTAACACAGTACGGACAAATGACGGCCGGATCTTACATGTACATTGGCCCGCAGGGTATTGTGCACGGCACGACCATTACGCTTCTGAATGCAGGCCGAAAAATCTCAAAAGGAGGGGAAGGGCTTGAAGGAAAGTTATTTGTTTCTTCCGGACTGGGGGGAATGAGTGGCGCTCAGCCAAAGGCAGCAAAGATAGCCGGCGTCCTGTCCGTTGTTGCCGAGGTAAACGAAAAAGCCATCCGTAAGCGCCTTGACCAGGGTTGGGTCGATGAGATCATATCCGACGCGGATGTTCTGGCTGACCGGGTAGAGTCCGCAAAAGCGGGAGGGGAAAAAGTTTCCATCGCCTATCATGGAAATATTGTTGATGTGTGGGAAACCTTTGATGCCCGCGGGATCTATGTAGACATGGGTTCAGATCAGACGTCCCTTCACAACCCATGGGCTGGGGGATATTTCCCGGTGGGCCTTACCATCGAGGAATCCGGGCAAATGATGGCGGGCCAACCGGAATTATTCCGGAAACATGTTCAGGCTTCCTTGCGAAGACAAGCCTTTTCCATTAATAACCACGCGATGAGAGGCACTTATTTTTTCGATTATGGAAATGCTTTTTTGCTCGAGGCTTCCCGGGCGGGGGCCGATGTTATGGCGGCGGATGGAATTCAGTTCAAATACCCATCCTACGTCCAGGCGATCATGGGCCCTTTGTATTTTGATTTTGGATTCGGGCCCTTTCGCTGGGTATGCGCCTCGGGAAAACCGGATGATCTCGATCGCACCGATCGCATTGCAGAAGCGGTGCTGGAAGAGATTGTTAAAAATGTCCCACTTGAAATTTATGCTCAAGTACGGGATAACCTCCAGTGGATAAAAGAAGCGCGCAATAATGGACTCGTGGTGGGGTCTCAGGCGCGAATCTTATATGCGGATGCTGAAGGAAGAATGAAAATCGCCAGGGCCTTTAATGATGCCATCCGTAAAAAAATGATCGGGCCCGTCATCCTGGGCCGTGACCATCATGACGTATCCGGCACAGATAGTCCTTACCGTGAAACATCCAATGTTTATGATGGATCGCAGTTTACTGCGGATATGGCTATCCACAATGTCATTGGAGATTCATTTCGCGGTGCTACCTGGGTTTCCATCCATAATGGAGGAGGCGTCGGGTGGGGGGAAGCGATCAATGGAGGATTTGGTATGGTATTGGATGGTACAAGCCAGTGTGATGAAAATATTACTGGCATGCTGCATTTTGATGTGTATAATGGTTTGGCCAGAAGGGCCTGGGCGCGCAATAAGAATGCTGTTTTTTCCGTTCAACGTGAAATGAACCTTTCAAATGCATTGCGTATCACGTTGCCTAACGAGGTAAATGACGACTTGTTGACAAAGGCTATACCTTGACCGTTAATTTTTTCTGAAACGACGGTCATTCCATAGCTTTGAAAACTAAACCCCGCATAAATGAACAGATTTTTTATCTTAGTAATCGCATCCGCATTGGTACCCACTTACCTTAAAGCGCAAACTTCCTCCGGCAACATGATGGTGGGAGGATCGTTTAGCTTCAATTCATATTCTTATTCAGGTGCGAGTACAAATGATGGTAACTCGGTTTCTTTCTTTCCTGGTTTCGGTTATTTTATAAAAGAGAATTTTGCAATCGGCACGAGTCTTGCCCTAAGCAGTACTAGAAATGGAACAGGGGTTGAAAAATCAACCAGTAGTGACTTCGGAATAAGCCCATTTGCCCGTTATTATAAATTTACCTCTAATGAAAGTTTTGCTTTCTTTGGTGAAGCCGGGATGAGTTTTAGATTTGGGAAAGCAGTCCCTGCCATAGGTGCGGTAACAAAAAGCAATTCGATTGCTTTTTGGTTATCCCCAGGGGCGGCATATTTCTTCAATGAACATTGGGCATTGGAGTTGTCAATAACAGGATTGGTCATTAGCGCCGGCAACCCTGACACGAGTAATGATAACAATAAATTTACGAGGGTTTATTTTGATTTAAGTTCATGGTCACCAGTGCTGGGTTTGCGGTATCACTTCTAAACATGATTTACACTTAACAATTATATATGAAAACAAAACAGCTTTTGATAATGTGCCTTCTGCTTGCGGCTGCCCAACAGGGTTTTTCGCAGGCACAGTTTGCCATTGGTATTAAAGCGGGCCCTAACTTTGCGAACATCAACACTGAGGCCACTCCGGGTCAGAACTATAAGAGCCGGTCAGGTTTTCATGGCGGCGCTTTTGTGTTGATTAAAGCGGCGAAAATTGGCGTTCAGCCTGAAGTTATTTTTTCACAGCAAGGTTCTAAGGTGGAGATCAATAATGAAAATTTCGAGTCCAATTTCAGTTATGTTAATATTCCGGTCATTTTGAAGCTGTATACAGTTGCAGGAATTAATCTGCAGGCCGGTCCTCAGTTCGGATTTATTACACACGCAAAAACACCCGTACAGGATCAATTAAATCCGGGGAGTTACAATTATACCGATGTGAAAGACAAAATTAAAAGCAGTGACTTTACGGTAGCGCTTGGATTGGGTTGGGATCTTCCTTTTGGTTTGACCATCGATGCCAGGTATAACCTCGGGCTCTCCAAGATCTATGAGAATGCACCGTCACAACAAACTGAAAACGCTAAAAATCAGGTGTTTCAGTTTTCATTAGGTTACAAGTTAATTAAGCTGGGAAAGTAACCCGCGAGTGATCACATAAAAAATCCGAATGAGCATTTCATTTGGATTTTTTATTTTTTTCGTTATAGAACGTATAGCCATACCGTAATTTGTTTGCGAGTTTTGCTTTCAATCAAAAAATGGGTATATTTATGAATAAAACCACAACAACATGAAAAAACTGATCCTTACACTTTCCATGGTTACCTTCTCTGTCCTGGGCGTTTTTGCGCAAGTCAGCGGTGGATTGAAAGCTGGTGTGAATCTGGCTAATCAAAAGTACGAAGGAGATATATTTACTGCGACATCTGATGCAAGGACCGGTTTTCACGCAGGGGGATATCTCAATATAAGCTTTGGTGATAAATTCAGTATACAACCTGAATTGCTCTATAATAGTGTTGGTGCAAAACTTTCCAATACCGATTTTAAAACGGATTATCTGAGTATCCCTGTAATGATCAAATTTAATCCCGCTCCGATTTTTAATTTCCATTTCGGCCCTCAGTTTGGCTTCCTGATGAGCGCAAAGCTCGATGGTGATGACGTGAAAAATGACTACAAGGATATTGACCTTGGACTTGGCGTTGGAATAGGCGTGGATCTTCCCCTGGGATTAGGCGTATCGGCTCGATATGTTATTGGCTTGGCAAATATATATGCGGATAATGTTACGAATGCCAAAGTTACCAATACTGCATTTCAGATCTCAGCTACTCTCCGGTTATTCGGCGGGTAGGTGATCCTTGCTTATACAAAAAAAGCCTTTCCATTCGAAGGGCTTTTTTTTTAGCCTCCCCGAGTCCTGCCCAGTGTCAGGGATGTGCTGAGTCTCACGGTACTGTGTATGTCCCCAGGTCTCACGTCTCGTGGACGCTGGATGTGGAGCCGAATTTTTCTCCTACCTGCGAACTAACAGGTATTCCGAAGTGCAGAGTCCCTGAGACAGGAGACTGCGGTGACGCAATCAATTTTTGAAAACCAACCTTGAGTTAACGAAAGAAATAAATGTAAATAATCTATAAGGCAGAAAGGTAATAGGTGCAATCGTTAGACGAACGGATTCCTGTGGCTCGCTCAGGCGGATAACGAGAGAGGTTTGTGTCCCCGCAGTGTCTCACGTCTCGTGGACGCTGCGGATGGGGAGCCCAGTTTCTACACCTCAGAGGGATTCTTCAGGAATTGACGACGATCAGATAATAATTCTTTTTCCCCTTCTGTGCCAGCAAATATCTTTTTTGTAACAGCGCAAAATCGGAGGGCACATTCGCATCCTCTACCTTCTGCTTATTAATACTTACGCCACCAGCCTGAAGCATTTTTCGCGCTTCGCCCTTGGAAGGAAAGATCGCTGACTTCGTGACAACAGATAAAAGGTCGGTTACCGTCGCACAATCAATCAGGTCTTTTTCTGAAATCGACACCTGTGGAACCCCCTCAAATACTGAAAGCAGGGTTTCTTCATCGAGACTCTGTAATTCTTCCTTAGTAGAATTGCCGAATAGTATGTTGCTGGCTTTCACAGCTTTTTCAAATTCCGTGGCCGAATGCACCCTGATCGTAATATCTTTAGCGAGTACGAGTTGAAGTTTTCTCAGGTGAGCAGCTTGTTGGTGTTCTCCGATTAAGGCGTCAATTTCTGGTTTCGGGAATTGCGTAAATATTTTGATGAAGCTGATGGCGTCAGCATCAGAAACATTCAGCCAGTACTGATAGAACTTATAAGGCGAAGTTTTTTTCGGGTCAAGCCAGATATTACCCCCCTCGGTTTTTCCGAACTTGGTTCCATCCGCTTTCGTGATCAGGTTAGTGGTAATGGCATAAGCTTCGCCATCCGTTTTTCTCCGGATCAATTCGGTACCGGTAACAATGTTTCCCCACTGATCAGAGCCCCCCATCTGCACCTTGCAATGTTTGTGCTTATTCAACCAATAGAAATCATACCCCTGCACCAACTGATAGGTAAATTCTGTAAACGACAGCCCGCTCTCAAGCCGTTTTTGTACAGAATCCTTTGACATCATGTAATTGACCGTAATATGCTTTCCTACATCCCGAATAAAATCCAGGAATTTAAAGTCTTTGAACCAGTCATAATTATTAACCATTTCGGCGGCATTTGCGCCTGAAAAATCCAGAAACTTTTCCAGTTGTTGTTTGACACACGATTCATTGTGCCGGAGGATTTCCTCAGAGAGAAGGTTTCTTTCAGCGGACTTACCCGAAGGATCACCCACCATGCCAGTGGCGCCCCCAACCAATGCGTAGGGTTTGTGACCAGCTAC
>JAYSOP010000302.1:0-2168 GCA_043722905.1 Chryseolinea sp. | reverse complement strand
TATGAAGCTAGAGGGAAATGCGGAGTTCCGATTTGATATTATCAGCTTTTTAAAAGGGGCAGTCTTTGTGGATGCCGGAAACATTTGGCTGATCCGCGAAGATCTTGACCGGCCGGGAATTGGAATTTTTAAAAAAAACCAGTTCCTGGATGAGCTCGCTGTCGGTACCGGAGCCGGTTTACGGTTTGACTTTAATTTTTTTGTATTGCGTTTCGATCTGGCGTTCCCGTTGCGCAAACCGTACTTACCCCGAAATGAACGCTGGGTGTTTGATGAGATTAAATTTGGAAACCCCTCCTGGCGAAGCGACAATTTGATTTTAAACATTGCCATTGGCTATCCTTTCTGATCCACACGCATTTTAATTCTGTGTATTTATTTCCTCCATTATTATTAATTACGCACGGTGTCAGGCAGGTATAGGTTTGAATAGAATACAATAACTTAAATCACACAATATGAAGACCAGTTTAATGTTTTTATTAGGGATCGGGATGGGAACAGTCCTTGGAATTTTGGTAGCACCGGAGGCCGGTAAAATTACCCGGAGAAAAATAAGAGATGAAGCCGACAGGCTTATCGATCAGGCCTTGGAAAAGAAAAAGAATGCGGTTGAATCGAACCGGCTTGAGTCTCCGGAGTTTGAACATAATGCAACCGTAGAAGTTTCAGAAAGTCGCTACACCATTTAAAAATCTTTTTTATGTCAGACCTTTTTTATAAAGCCGCTGGTGCTGTGCTAGCGCCTTTCAGATATGCTGAAAGGGAGGCAAAAGCGTTCAAGGAGCACGTCAAGGAAGATGTTCAGTTGTATGCTGCTACCCTGTTAAAAATTGCCATGGCGGCATTGGCCGGATTACTTTTTTTAATGTTCCTCAGCCTTACCGTTGCACACGCCATTAATAATGCAATGAATAGCCGCGTGGCCGGATATGCGTTTGTAGCAGGTTTCTATTTGATCGTTGCCGTCATTATGTACGTTTTGAAAACTGTGGATGACAAAAAGAAAAAAGAAATCGAACAACACCGCAAGACAGTTCACGCGTAAGAAGGTTACCGCACTAAACTGCCATTCAAAAGAACTGCGGAGATAAAAAACGGAAACGTAACCACCCCGTTCTAACGGACCGCTACGTCAGATTTCCTTGGGAGGAAAATGTAAACTACTTTTGAATCGGGTCGTCGACCCTTCAAGAGTCCCGGAAACCGGTGACTCTGAAGAGGGGGGATACTTTTTACGGCCTACCTGTCTGGACTTGGATTTATCATTAATGGATCAAGACTTAAATCGCTTTTTCACATTACCATTGCGGCCTCTTGAAAAATTCTTTTTCGCGCTACCATGGCTACTGCCGGAGGTGAACGACGGCCCCTCTCCCAATTCTGCAGGCAATGGGAGTTTTACAATCTCGTTTCCAATGAGTTTTTCAACTTGCTGGAATCGTCGATGATCCTTTTCATTTACGAATGTAATGGCTGTGCCTGTTTTCTCGGCCCGGGCTGTTCTTCCCACCCGGTGAACATAATCTTCCGCATCATGAGGGGTATCATAATTGACGATAAGTTCGATGCCTTCAACATCAATTCCTCTAGAGAGGATATCGGTTCCGATCAGCATCTGAAGCTTGCGGCTCTTAAACTGATTCATGATCTGTTCGCGTTCTGATTGTTCCAGATCGGAATGAAAAGCTTTAGCGGGTAATCCTGCGCGGATTAATTCACTGCCCAATTTTTTAACATTTTCCTTGGAGTTCGAGAATATGATCGCACTTTTATAATCATTGTTGAGTAACAACCGTTTTAACAATGCCATCTTTTGATGTTCGTGAACCAGATAAGCTTGCTGCAAAATACCTGCAGCGGGTTTTGAAATGGCCAGACTTATTTCTTTCGGAGAATTCAGAATGGTGTTAGCCAGCGATCTGATCTTTGGAGGCATGGTTGCGGAAAACATCAGCGTCTGCCGTTTTGCAGGAAGGTATTTGATTATTCGCACGATGTCGTCGTAAAAACCCATATCCAGCATTCGGTCTGCTTCGTCAAGCACAAGGTGTTTCAGGTGACTAAGATTGATGGTGCCTGCGGCCAGTAATGCCATCAGTCGACCAGGCGTGGCAATGATAATGTCCGCGCCCGTTTCCATTGCCTTGCGTTGCTGATCCCAAGTG
>JAYSOP010000301.1:0-2582 GCA_043722905.1 Chryseolinea sp. | reverse complement strand
CCCAGCAGTGATAAGGCATAAAACGCGGTGACATCATGGTTGCCTTTATATCGCCCATAGAGCCGGCCCATGAAGTCTGAATAACGTTTATCTCGTTCCTGTTTTTTTCCATCACCGTACAGGATGTCAAGGGATTTTAAAAGCTCCGCATCTACCGCCGATAGATGGATAGTTTTATTTTGCTGTTTTAGATGGGTAACTTTCGCGATCACCTCCCTTGCGCTTTCAATATCCTGAATTCTCCACACGGGATGATTAAAGGTCATTGCCTCACCCCAATATGCGGCACCAAACTTCGGGTCTTTTTTTTGGGCGTCCTTGAAAAGGTCTCTGGCATCCGGGTATTCAAAGTTGTGCAGTAACAAAAGCGCACGATCAAAATCCTTTTGGGCTTCGGCATGATCCGTTACGCCGTGAAGAGACGTGCTATTTTCATATGAGTAAAATGGAGAGGGTGGTGGACCCAGAATTTTGGAAATCAAAAAGAGCGTGAAGAGGATATGCATAGAGCAAATGATCAGGCGTATGATCAAAATTACCTAAATGAAAACGGAAACGCTAAAGCTGATCAGTTCACCTTTCCATTCAGCCACAGAACAGTCGCTAAGTTGAAAGTTCACAAAAGGCCCTTAAAGCATCAAAATCAATGAGACTATATAATACACTGATTTTTAATTAGTTAATGGTCAATAATTAAACTTAAACCTTCAATAATGTAAGATTTTCCGCCAAGAATTGATAATTATCAAGAAAGTGGCTTGGCAAGCCAAAAATGGGCATTGATAACCCAAATCGGCACCATATTGCAGGATGGCTGTTGATCTAGTCCGACGTTTCTAGTTAATGCTTTTTGCGATTCTAGAAAAAAAATTCCTCCGCATAACGCTGTGATTTGCATTTAGTATTTCCAAGACCGTAGAGAGGGCGAGGGCCGGTCACCCGTTCCAGTGCGCACTCGTGTGCCAGACAGCGCATTGATTTTACGACTCTTTCCTTTGGCACACATTCCTATTTTCCTAAAAAACCCCCGGTTAAAACCAGGTTAAAACCGGGGGCTACAACATGGGCCGCCCCTACTGGGCTTTTTAAAACAGACACACGAACCCGGGAATAATTGGGAACTCTGTTTCGCCAAGTCCTGCACACAAAGAACCCTGGGGCTGACTAAAAAGCCGGCTCCATGGCTCCAAACGATCCACAATAGTAGATGGGTGAGTCGGTCGCGCCCGAAATATGTAATTTACTCGAGACTCTCCGTGACCTTTAGCACACTTTCAGAAAGCACTCACGAAATTTATATTGCCAACATCTGCAGTCGCACAAAAAGAAAGAAAATTTCTCTGTGATTTCTCTGTGATTTGCATTTTGTATTTCTAAACCTCACATTGGATGAGGTGTGTGGCGCACATTTCTTGATTCCTTAAAACAGGGATCAAATGCGGAATAACCCCGGAGGGGCTTAAAAGAAAATCCATCGCTTCACTTGCTATGAAAATGGGACCCCAGCCAAGAGCCTATCGCTTTCCGATTAAGGCCGTGTTCAATTTTTGTAAGAATGCGGAAACTTTTTGTTTTGGATCCCCCTTGCCAAGTGTTTCCAACGGTAAGTAACCCCGGTATCCTGAATCTTTAATGATGTTGAAGAGTTTATCAAGATCAACATCAACCTCCTGCCCATTCACAAAAATCTTTTCTTTGATCTGCCAGTTCACAGCATAGGCAATGGTTTCTGCTATCTGATCATACGGGTCCCCAATCCGGTAGCTGCCCGTATCAAGGATTAAACCAAACCAATCTGAGTTTACTGACTTCATAATCTGGGAGGCATCATCAGCTGTCTTAATAAAATCATCGTGGTTTTGAATAGCAACGACCACACCATGTGCCTTTCCATAGGCAACGCACTCCCGGATGTCTTTGAGCATCCATTCCAAAACCTTTTCTCTTGAATAGCCTTCAGGTTTCTGGTTACCTGAAAATATACGGATCACTGGTGCACCTAATTTTTCGGCGGCATCAATCCAGTTTTTTACAAGCATGACACTTTCACTTCTTTTGGCAGGGTCGGGTTCTGTGAAGTCATTTCTTACGCCTGTTCCACTGATGTCAACCCCCAGGCTGAAAGCTTTGCGCTTGATGTTGTACAGGTAATCATCCGCCGGGACTTTGGGATATCCTGGAAAATAATAGGCGGTGATATCCACCGCTAAAAGATTTTTTTCCGCACAGAATTCCAGCAGGTCTTCAATGGTCATACTTCCATTGCTCAGGGGTTCATTAAAGGAAAAAGCATTGAGACTTATTTTTAGTCTTTGATCATTATGCTGTCCCTGTGCATCCACCGATCCAGATACCAAAAGGTATGTGATCAGCAATTGCAAACCCATGAGGAGCTGGATAAATGTTCGTTTCGTGTCGTAATGGATTAAGGTTTTCATAATGAAGCAGAAGTTGTGCTGGAGGAATAAGGGATGTTTTATTATTGGATAAACAAGATAAGTTTTTTTATAACCATCGTCATGACCCAATGCCACGGTCGCCTTTCTAAGCTCGCAGCCGACGGAATTATGACAATTACTGAT
>JAYSOP010000300.1:0-7846 GCA_043722905.1 Chryseolinea sp. | reverse complement strand
CATCAGGAATCCGTGTCCAGCCGGGGGCCAAAGAAATATTTTCAGCATGCACGAGTTTGGAACGTGCAGAAGAGACTTTGTCAATCAGGTAAGTGGTTTTCCAGATTCGGATAAGCATGTCTTTCCCACTATTGTGGAAGTAACAATGAACATACACAAATGAATCATCTAAGGTAAAGGGATCTATACTGGTGAGCACTTCACTATCTACCCTGGGCTTCTCCACAACCGCAGGCTTTATTACGACACTCGCATAATTAGAAAAAGATTTCACACTATTTACTAATCTAGAACAGGGAGGCTTCCAGAACGATGTCTTTTGTGATATTATAGAATTCCTTGTGCATATTAAACACTGGCTCACCGTTTTGTTCCTTACATGTATACGAGCCATCTTCCTGCATGATATACGCATTCACATTATCCTTCAGGTTAAACCGAAGATTATTGATTGCCTGCTTTTTGAGTATTTCTTCCTCCAGTAAAAAGAGAGATTCAATTCTCCGGTCAAAACTTCTTACCATGGCATCTGCACTGCCAATGTATACTTTTTGATTTCCTGCATTGTGGAAGTAATAAATTCTTGAGTGTTCAAGATACTCACCCACAATCGATAGCACTTGTATATTTTCGCTGACGCCTTTCCGGCCCGGTCGTAAACTACACATACCGCGGACAATTAATTTGACAGGAACCCCCGCTTGCGAGGCCGCATACAATTCATCAATAAATTCTTTATCCTGTAACGAATTCAATTTAATTACGATACCGGATGTGATGCCCTGCCTTGCATTGTCGGCCTCTCGTTTTACGAGGTTGCACAACTGAATACGCATGTCGCGAGGCGAGGTGATAAGGTTGCGATAGGTAGTGGGTTGCGAGTGCCCGGTGATAACGTTAAAAAATTCGGATACGTCATTGGCATAGACTTCCCTGGTAGTGAGCAATCCAATGTCCACGTATAGGCCCGCGGTCATTTCATTATAATTCCCACTGGAAAGATGAACAAATCGAGTAACCTTATCATCGCCAAATCTCCTTACAATCAGCAGTAATTTTGTGTGAGTCTTTAGGCTGCTCACCCCATAGATCACAAAACAACCCGCTTTTTGCAGTCGCTGTGCTTCTCGCAAATTATTCTCTTCATCAAAGCGGGCCTTCACTTCAAAAAGTACAGATACGTGTTTTCCATTCTCCGCTGCCCTGAGCAATGCAGCAGTAACCCGTGACTCTCTGGCTACCCGGTATATGGTAATTTTGATTGAAAGCACATAGGGATCGTCCGCTGCTTTTTCTAATAACTCAAGCACCGGTTCCATCGAGTTATAGGGATGGTGAAGCAAAATATCCCTTTCCTGCAAAACCTCAAAAAGATCCCTCGACCCCTGCTCCTGAAAATTTAAAGGTTTTATGTGATCTGGTTTGTGCGCACGTTTGGCCTTGAACTCCTTATGGCTAACAATTTGTATCAAACCGGTAAAATCCATTATACTGGATTTGGGCACATAAAAAATGTTATGGTCATCAAGATCCCATTGGATCTTTAGAATGCGCATCATCCATACATCAGGACCATCCATTACTTCCAGCCTGACAACTCTGCCAGATCGCCTGGTTTTTATTTTCCGCTTAAGGTCCTCCAGAAAGTTTGATTCAATATCCTCACTTTCCTCCAATGTAAAATCACCGTTGCGGTTTATGCGGAAAAGATTGATACTCGCGATCTCCACATTTCTAAAAAGATTATGAATGTTATAACTGATGATATCTTCCACCGGGACAAAAAGGATCCTGTCTTCGGTAGCGATCTCATAGAAGCGTGGAAGATTGTGTGGCACCTGTATGAAAGATACCTTAAACTGATTTTGCGTATCGCCGGGGTTTTTTGTTACAACACCAAATAAAAGCCGGTTGTTCATCAACACCGGAAAGGTGTGATAATTATCAAAGACCATCGGGGTAAGCATCGGAAAAATAATACTGTTAAAATACTCATTGACTTTATGGGTATTCTCAACAGTCAAATCCGCGTACCCTGCGATCATAAAACCATTGCTTTCAAACAAGGGTTTTAATTTCTTTACATAATATTCATTTTGATCTTTATAAAACCTCAGGGTTTCCGCCAGCAAAAGACGTCGGAACGGCTCCTCCCGCAAACCATTATAATCAAATCTTTCTTTTCCGTAATCGATGTAATTGTACAAACTCCCGAGCCGGATAGTGCAAAATTCATCCAGATTGGAGGCCGTAATAGAAAGAAACTTTAGCCGGTCAAAAATACTTCGGTGAATGTGTCTGGCCTGATCGAGTACGCGATAGTTGAACTGAAGCCAACTGAGGTCGCGACTAATATAATTACTCTCCAAAATATGCTGAGTAATCTTCTCTAAGGACATTACTGCCTCATTCATATTAAAACTACTTTTTAAATAAAAGTTTGGTTTTTAATTCTGCCAGACGTTTTAGCTACGAGCTGTGGGGTGAGTGGCCATACTTGTTTAAATACCAACAACCTAAAGGGCGAACTCACAGTTGGCCCTCACCTTAGAATCTAAATATCAATTCTCGCATATTTCGCATTTTTTTCGATGAATTCACGGCGTGGAGCTACTTCATCCCCCATCAACATGGAAAACAAATGGTCAGCTTCAGCGGCCGATTCAATACTCACAAGTTTTAACGACCGGCGTGCCGGATCCATGGTAGTAGACCACAATTGTTCAGGATTCATTTCCCCCAGGCCTTTGTATCGCTGCACATGAACGGAGTCTTCTTTCCCACCGGCCAGTTCCCTGACAATAGCGCCGCGTTCCTCTTCGGTCCAGCAATAGCGCTCTTCTTTTCCCTTTTTCACCAGATACAGCGGAGGCAAGGCAATGTATACGAATCCGCGTTCTATCAGATCCTTCATATATCTGAAAAAGAAAGTGAGAATAAGTGTTCTGATGTGACTTCCATCTACATCAGCATCGGTCATGATGATAATTTTATGATATCGCAGCCTGTTAATATTCAAAGCTTTGTCATCCTCTACTGTGCCAAAGCTGACGCCCAGCGCAGTGATGATATTTTTGATCTCTTCATTGTCATAAATTTTATGCTCCTGTGCTTTCTCGACGTTCAGGATTTTACCCCTCAAAGGAAGTATGGCCTGGAAATTTCGATCCCTCCCTTGCTTCGCGGAACCACCCGCCGAATCTCCCTCAACAAGATATACTTCACAGATACTGGGATCAGTGCTCGAACAGTCAGCGAGTTTACCCGGCAGTCCTGTTCCAGAAAGAACATTTTTACGCTGAACCATTTCACGGGCCTTCTTCGCGGCATAACGAGCCTGGGCCGCGAGAATTACTTTGTTCACAATCAATTTAGCTTCGCGCGGATGTTCCTCCAGGTAATGGTTCAACACCTCGCCTACGGATTGATCTACTATTCCCATCACATCCGAGTTGCCAAGCTTAGTCTTTGTCTGCCCTTCAAATTGAGGCTCTGCTACCTTTATAGAAATTACCGCTGTTAGTCCCTCCCTGAAATCCTCCCCACTGATCTCCAGTTTGGCTTTTTCCAGCAAGCCAGACTTATCAGCATAATTTTTTAACGTCCTTGTAAGTGCTCTTCTGAAACCCGCTACGTGAGTGCCCCCCTCGTGGGTATTGATATTGTTCACATAGGAAACGAGGTTTTCCGTATAGGAAGTGTTGTAGCTTAACGCTACCTGTACAGGAACAGAACCCTTGTCGTTTTCAATATAAATCGGCTCAGGGATGAGTTTCTCCCGGGTTGAATCAATGTAGTTAACAAATTCTTTCAAGCCGCCCTGCGATAAAAAAATGTCATTTCGCGGTTCGCCTTTTTCATCTTTCTCGCGCAGATCTTTCAGCGTTATCTGAATACCCGGATTTAAAAAAGATAATTCGCGAAGACGCGACGCTATTGTTTCGTAATTATATTCCCACACGAGAAATATTTGCCTGTCGGGTTTGAAATGCACGGTTGTTCCCTGAAGGTCAGAATCACCGATAACACGAACCGGATACTGAGGGACGCCTCTTTGATACTCCTGTTCAAATATTTTTCCCTCCCGGTAAATGGTAGCTTGAAGCACCTCTGACAGGGCGTTTACACAGGAAACACCGACGCCATGCAAGCCACCGGAAACTTTATAGGTATTTTTGTCAAATTTGCCGCCAGCATGCAAAACCGTCATCACTACCTCGAGCGCGGAACGCTGTTCCTTTTCATGCATGTCGGTAGGAATGCCCCGGCCGTTATCGATTACAGTAACGGAATTATCTTCATTGATGGCGACCTGAATAAGGTCACAATACCCTCCCAGAGCCTCGTCGATGGAGTTATCTACTACTTCCCAAACAAGGTGGTGCAATCCTTTTACACCCAAATCCCCGATATACATGGCAGGTCTTTTCCGCACTGCCTCCAAACCCTCTAAAACCTGAATATTACTGGCCGAATAGCCAGCTGGGACTTTGTCTTTTACTTCGCTCATTTGCATGGATTAGAACCGTCAAAAATACATTTTTTTGACGCGCTATCAGCATTTTTCTTCCGAAAAATTGAACATATTTTGACGCTGTGAAATAGTATTGCAGAATAGTAACTAAATTCTTAGTTTAATGTCCGCTTTCACCAAAGTTAAGCACATGATTTTAAAAAAATCATCTTTCATTTTTTTATTTGCCATGTGCCTGCAGAATGTATCCACCTATGCACAGGCAAAGTTCTTTCACAACCCCACCTCTATCCCAATTTACAAATCCAAACAGGATTCCCTCGCGCTTGCAGCCCTCGAACAGAAGATCGGTATTCTGGAAAATTCCACACCCGTTAACGGACCTAAGTTAGATAGCCTGTTGATGGTTCATTGGAATATCTATCAGACAGCCATCATTGGTTTCCGGAAAATTTATTCACCGGGCAAGGACCATATTTCTCTCGACAGTCTATCGCGTATAAAGAATTTACTGACCGTCAAAAAAGTCAGTATCCATAATTACGAAAAAACATCCTTTCCGCCCGTTATTCTTCAATGTAAAAATCTTGAATCACTGGAATTTTTAAACACGCGGTTTAGAAGTTTGCCCAAAGAGCTCAATTCCCTCACTCAACTCCAGGCAATCAAAATCTATAACAACCAATCACAAGGCGCGTTGAAATTGAAAAAAAACCGTCAAACTAAAACATTAATAATCCGGACAAATAATCCAAAAACAATACCCAATTCCTTTCGTCTTTGGCCTGAACTCCAATCATTGGATCTCGCCGAAAATATGCTGACACGCTTCCCCAATGGGGCTCGCCATAATTCGAAATTAAGCGAGCTCAATCTTCAGCATAACCGACTCTCGCTAAGAAGGAAAATAAAAAGACATCCCTATGTGCAAAAGGTTGGACTGCAATACAATAACATAACAAAGGTTCCCGCTTCTATTAAAAATTTTCACAACCTGCGAAAACTCAATTTCAACTACAATAAAATTAACCGTGTTCACTCCGCCATAGGGTTATTAAATAAACTGGAACAATTATCCTTTTATCACAATGAACTGGAGTCTATTCCTTCCGGTGTTTACCAAATACAATCCTTGCGTGAAATAGATCTTTTTTACAATAAAATTGAAAAGGTGGAACCCGAGTTTAGTCGCTGGAAGAATCTTACGATGCTTTACCTTTCTCATAATCGATTGGTGTCCATGCCAGAAAGCATTCAGGACCTCTCTTCGCTGCAAGGTTTGTATGTCTGGGACAACCGCATGGATAAATTACCTGAGGCATTGGGTAATATTAATGGCCTGCGATTCATATGGGCTAATAATAATAATCTGAATCATTTGCCCAATTCTATCCTGCAGTTGGATAACCTGGAGGAACTGGATGTATCCCATAACTTTATATCAGAAATTCCAGAAGCTGTTTTTGATTTCAAGCATTTAAAGATCCTTTCCCTGGTCAGCAATCCCTGGAATAAAAAAACAATAGAAGTTATTCAGCGCAGGGTCTGGGAACTAAGAGCCCGGAATGTTTTTGTCCATATTTCAGATTCCGATCCTTCCAATTAAGATCATCGGATTTTACCGTTTTGGTTTGCGGATTCACCTGCCTCCCTTGAATTACTTTGAGATGAAATATCTTGAAGTAAAGAAGAATTTTAAGTACATTACTTTATCTACTAAAAAATCAAATGCCATGAAAAATACAGCAATCTTAATGGCCGTTGGACTTTTACTGTCCATCCCGGTATTATCTCAAAAAATGACTGACGAACAGGCTATCAAAGCCGTGATTGAAAGGGAAACAAGTGCTTATTTCAACATCGATTATCAAAACTGGATGAAAAGCTGGTCGCATGTTCCCTATGCCTATTGGTCTTATGCAGATGCCGCCGGCATCAATTATTACGAGGGCTGGAAAGCTATTGAAATTGGCTTTACAGATTACTTTGTTACTTCCAAGCCCAGCAACATCAACATTGACCGTACCTGGGAGAATTTGCGCATTTACAAAGACGGTGCGTATGCCCGCTTTAAACAAACCCTTATTACCAATGGAGTAAGAGGACCTGAACAAACAGAAATAAGGGTATTGGAAAAGGATAAATCCGATAATCGCTGGAAAATAGTGCTGGTAGGTGTATTGAAAAAATAATCAATATTGAAGACTTCGCAACATTACCAGCGTGCAGGCTTCCAGAGTTTCCACCCCTGCCTCTTCAGCTCTTTTAATGAACTCTGTATTTTCGGTTCCCGGATTGAAAATAATCCGCTTTGGCTTTAGGCTGAGGATGTAATCATAATGTTCCGGTTGTCGCTGGGGGCCAATATACAGCGTCACGGTATGAACATTTTTTACCGCGGGCTTTTGAAAAATATCCAGGATCTCAATACCAAAAACAGCTCCGTCCTTGATACCTACAGGAACGATTTCATGATTATATTCCGTTAACATACGGGCGGCCAGGTAAGCATATCTGCCTGGATTTGTGGTCGCGCCGATGATAACCGTTTTCTTCACCTTTTGCCCTGTTTATCCTTACTTATTACCTTAATGATTACTATCCCAACAAAATAAAACTAACTTGGTTCCCAAATTTTATCCGCATGAGATTTTTAATCGCCTTTATAGGGGTTCTTTCCGGTTCGTTTTCTGGATTCAGCCAGGAAAAACAATATCAATATACAGTCGACCTTACCAAAGTAGTAGACGATAAAGTATTTGTTGAACTTACCCCCCCTTCTGTAAATCAACAGGAAATCATCTTTTATCTTCCGAAAATCGTCCCCGGAACCTATGCCATAGCTGACTACGGAAGGTATGTTTCTGATTTCCGCGCGACGGATAAAAAAGGAAAAAAACTTCCGGTTGAAAAAATTGATGAGAACTCATGGCAAATCAAAAATGCCGGTAAAATCACTAAAATATCCTACTGGGTGGATGACAGCTGGGATACCGTTATGGAGGGTCCCGAAATTTTCTGGCCGGCGGGAACTAATATCGAAGCGGGGAAAAATTTCGTCCTTAACTCAAGTGGATTTTTTGGTTATTTCAACGGCATGAAAGAAACAGGATTTCAATTAAATGTCATCCGTGAAAAAGGTCTTTATGGTTCTACCGGGCTTATACCCGTGCAGACGGGATCTCCCCTGAAAAACGTAAAACTTGAAAAAACTTCCCCTGACCTAAATCGTGTCATGGATGTTTACAAAGCCACTGATTATGATCAGTTGGTAGACTCACCGTTGATGTATGCAAAACCCGATACCGCTGTGATCAGAGTGGCAAACACGGAAGTTCTGATTGGCTCCTACTCCCCTAACGCAAAGATAAC
>JAYSOP010000299.1:0-5753 GCA_043722905.1 Chryseolinea sp. | reverse complement strand
GATATCATTCTTACCAATATTAGATAAACCCAGATTACCTTCACTGTAAAACGCTTTGAATTTGGGAGACCATTTCAGGTTTACATTGGCGAACACCAGGGGCTTCGCCAGTTCAGGTATTGTTGCCAGAGGAACGTAACCCTGCAAACTTTTTGCTTCATATTCTTTCACTGCCCTTTCTCCGATCAGGTCTGCGATTTTATAAAGAAGGTCAGTCTGATCGCCCAACCCTTCTGCGGAGCCTTCGCTTTTGATAACCTCCTGGATATTGCGGGCCATGATGTCAAAGGCGGTTGATGGAATATCCGTTTCAACCATGACAAAAGAATTCATTTTTACTTCGTTGGTTTCAAAATTTCCAGACCCTATAGCCGTGGCTTTGAGGTTAAAATTTTTACTTCCGTTCAGAAGGTTTACCGGTCCCTCAAATCGAATCTGGCTGGTTTCATCACTATAGGCGAATACCTTTCCCGAAAGCTTATTACCGGCCGCTTTTTCTGTATCTTCAATTTTATATTCTTTGCTTTCGGTATCATAGAATAATTTTCCACTGGGAGTGAAGAAATCCTCATCGTCCTCCGACTTTTTGGCATTGGCAAATGTTATGTAAAGGTCATTATCGGATTCGCCAAAATGCAACCCTGCGGTTACACGTTTCCCCTCTTCGTTCACCGCTTTATCGAAATCGAGCACTACTTCTGTTTCATCACCGCTTTGAGTGTATTCAATCCATGAATTGTAATCTTTTATTTTCTTAATATCCAGTTTCACGAAACCATCCAGTTCCAGTGCCGGTCTTGTTGCATACATCGTCAAGTCTCCTTTGTAAAACATTCCTGCACCGAGTACCAGACTTTCTTTTTCTGTGACTGACCCTTTCGCAACTGTCTGCGTGGAGGCTACTGATTGTTTCCGATGTGATTTTTTCTGTCCTGGTTCCAGGGCAATCGGCTCCAGCCGGAAATCCGTCATTTTGATGGCAAACGTATCATTTAAAAAGTTTACATACTGATAGGTAGCGAATCCGGTAAACTCCTTTCGTGAGATAATATCCACTACCCCGTCGGTGAGCAAATGATATCCATTCAAGGTATCCACTACGATCGTGGTGTTTTTTAAGGTGCCTATCCGTGCATTTTGGTGAATGAGCACTTCATTATTTTCCGGTGTGATTTTAGCGTCTGCTACAATGATATACGGGATTCCGCTCACCTTCAGTTCCTGGGTTTTGAGATCGTATTCTGCTTTTTCTGCATTAAAGCGGAGGGAGTCCAGGTCTTTTCGCGTGGTGTAAAAATACGAATTTTCTATGGGCACATCTGGTGCCTTGCTCATGGTAATTTTCTTTGACGTAAGGTCCCAGCGGGCTCTCGGAATAGATGTCTTGAATTGAGCGTAAGGGAATTCAATCGCTGCAGTGCCTTCAATTTCAGGACTTATATCGGCATAATTTTCTTGCAAACTGAATTTGAAACGGATATCATTTCCGGCAAGCAGGTTTTTTTCCGGATCATCTGATTTCATATTGAATCTGGCATGGCGGGCACCAAAATCTTTTCCGGCGAAGTTCATATCACGGGAAATTAACTCCGTGCCGCGTGTCTCCAGTTTCCCCGCTCCGCCCACACCGTTTTTTGAAATGGTAACGATCCCTTGCAGTTGAGCAGTTGAATCATAAAAATTAAAAGGTGCCTTCAAATTTTTGAGTTGCATCTTATCCTCTTTAGGATACCATTTCATTTGGTAGTCTGGCAAAGAGGCTTGTGGGAAGAGAACAGCGCCAAACTGTTTTTCCATAATTTTAGCGCGGTTTCCTCTTGCAATAACGGAATCTGGATAAAAAATAAGGTCTTTAGACTGGACGGTGGCAGCCAGAAAATCGATTTGCCCCACCCCGCGGAGCCCGCGATTATTCAGGGTAATAACGCCTTTCATCAAACCATCGCCATTATAAAGTTGGTAGCCTGATGAAGTAGTAGCATGCTCAAATCCCAGCGATTTATCAGGCATGGTGTGTAAGGTTTCCTTGATACTGGGAAACATGCCGCTGGAAACAAATGTGCCTTCAAAATTAATCGCCGTCGGGTCGGCATTGTTTAAACTGTCAAGGTTAAAGGGGGGCATCACAAAGAACATGGAGCGGTCATAAACACCCCCTAGCACTTCCTCCCTGTCGAAATAAATTACTCCTCCGGTTAGTGCGTCGAGTCGGGGGTAATTTGGAAGTTTTAATTTTCCTGACTTATTGCTTGCCTTGCTGATAAATAAGGTGCCTGATGAACTGGCGATGTCATCACTCAAACCTCCAGCAGCGGCCGCGGTAGAATCGGGGCCAACCAATGAATTATTTACTTTCCTTCTGATCTCCTGACCTCTCGAATTCTTCTCGGTGATGAAGAAATTGATGGAATCGATTTTTGTGAGACTAATAAAGAAGCTGTCGTATTTGAGTGTGAAGCCTTTTCCGCTTATTTCAAAATTTCCCGCCGTAATCGTACCGTCAAATTGAATATCACGATTTTTAAGTATGGTAATGACACTGCTATCCGGAATAATGTGAACGTTAAGTGAGTCACTCACATCGAATTCCTCCACTCCCCGCACCGTCATGTTTCTATTACTAAAATTGATAGTCGCGTTCGGATGGTTATCAATCACGCTGTGTATTTTCAGATTGTCGTAATCCTCCTCACCCTTGAAAGCTTTATAAATGTCAATGGCTTTCTGTTTAACCTGCACAACGTCCGTTCTGCTGTTGTAATTCACCAGGCCTTTCTGTTTCAAAAACTCAATACCTTGTTTTATTTCCAGGGGGTTTTTGTTCGCAAATTGAGCCAAATCACCCGTGTAAAATTCGCGCACACGCTTTTTCAAGGCATAATTTGCCACCAAAGCCAGGGGATGAAAACTAAAGGCAACTCCTTTCAGAAGTCGGTAATCTTCCGGATCGTAAAAGTCAACTGATTCAATGATCAGCGGAACGGTGTTCCTCGCGCCATTAATCTGTAAATCCAGACTATCGGTATAAAGATCCCAGGCGATAACATCAGCGGAGAAATCAATATTGAAAAAGGTAGACGTATAGGGTGCATTCCGCATATCACCTTTGTCTTTCAGAAGCAATAATCTCTGTGTACTATCAGCTCCATAAATATACTTCAGCCTTACCAATTGATGGACAATCGAATCATTGCCCTGATGGATATTAACTTTTGTTTTTTCCGACCGGATACTACCAGGCTCAAAAATAAATTCGGTCGATTGTGCAGTAAACTTTTTCTGTCCTGCCTGATAAACTTCTATCAACGAAGGATCCCCGGAAAAGGACGCACTGGAGATTTTATTGCCTGTAAGTGAAAAACCGCCTTTATACTTCACGTTTTCGTCAGCCAATGAAGTAATAATCAAATCACTTTGATAAGATTTAAAACGTGGAAAAGTTGACAGCGTGGAATCCTTACGGGATAAAGATTTAAATTCAAAATTTCCGGGAATCAGACCAGGAGTTTTTCCAACATAATTCAGTTTGACAAAATCAGCTTTCAGATCCGGCTTCCTGACGTTGAAATTATAGGTGGTCATTGCGCAGATAACGGAATCAGGATTAAGCCCTGCTGACGTCCAGTCAAACGTGCCGCCTTCGCCCACGAAAGTGTTATCAACTAATGACAGAATGCCCTTGGAATTCCGGAGAAAAACGGAATCAAAAGAAGTTACCAGGTTCAGTGTTACTTTGTCAAATCGAACGACGGGCCCTACGACCACGGGCTGGGGAGGCGGTATCATCCAGCTCGGCATGATCTCTTCCTGTTCTGTGAAAGTTTCGGTTTGATCTGGTAAAACTTCTTCGGTCGACGGTGGCTCTACGGTGTCTAATTCAGACGGCGTTTCTGTAGTTACAGTATCGTTCCAGCTTGGAGGTGGCTCACTGGCAAGGTACTCAAAAGAATAGGCATCATCAGTTGCGTATAGTCTGAAAGATTTATCGTAATTCAAGGCATGATGTTCAAAGAAAGTCCTGGTACGTGCAAAAAAATTCTGTACCTCAGCTGGCTTTAAGTTTTCGATTACCTTCCCCGCTACTTTTAAATAACTGGCTAAGGTTTCGGAATCTGCCTTTTCAATGCTTACCGCGTTTACAATTGCACCGTAATAGTTAACAAAATGACTCTTCAGAGAGAATTTTTTTTTCCGCATCTGAAAACTTTGTTTCTTAATAATGATTTGCTGGTCAATAGCAAGACCGCTCCATATGGAAAAAAAACCGGCCCCTACAACAGACGCATCGAGGCTGCGGGTGTTTTCCAGTGCGACCCTCACGCTATCTTCGAAACTGACAGGCACGCCCATCCTGTCCCCCTGGGCCCTGCAAAGGCCCACTGAGGATATCATCAGAGCAAATAGGATAAAAACCTTTCTCACTTAAACAAACCTTGAATTTCGGAAATAATGATCAAATAAACTAAGCGTCCTTTAGTAAACGTGAAAATCAAAAAGTTATGTTAATGATCAGCCAATTAATGTTTGGCCCTGTTGACTAAAAAAAGAATAATAGAAATTAAAATACTTATCAGAATACCGGTAGTGATGGGAAAAAACATCTTAAAATTCCCACGGTCGATAACGATATCTCCCGGCAATTTTCCTAAGAAAGGAAGTTTGTGGGAAAAATGAAGGAGAATTCCGGCAATGACTATTATAGTCCCTGCTATTATTAATATTTTTCCCATTATCAAAAATACGCAAAAGGGTTTCCGCCTATGACTAACAAAGGTAAATTGTTTTTGATTCCAGTAATCATCTCAGAGAACACGCACGATGAGGTGATCCCCCCGCAAATCAGAAAGAACCTGTTAGAGATTCGACACTTTCTGGCTGAAGATATTCGCACGGCAAGAAGATTTTTGAGCAGCCTTAAAATCTATGAGAAAATTGAATCCTTAAATTTTTCCGTATTGAATAAAGACACAAAATTTGAAGACCTGGAGGGTTTATTCGATCCCATCATGATGGGTTTTGATGTAGGTGTGCTTTCAGAATCGGGTTGCCCCGGCATTGCCGATCCTGGTGCTTTGGCGGCCCGGTTTGCCCATCAGCATGACATACGTGTCATTCCCCTGGTGGGACCGTCCTCAATTATCCTGTCTTTAATGGCATCAGGGCTGAATGGGCAACATTTTGCCTTTCACGGTTATCTCCCCATTGATGGGAAGGAAGCGGGCAAAGCCATACGGGAACTTGAAAAAGCGTCCAGAACGAAAAATGAAACGCAAATTTTTATTGAGACCCCCTTTCGTAACAATGCCGTGTTCAGCAATCTTTTGAAAAGCCTTCAGGGTCAGACAGAGCTTTGTAT
Organism: Chryseolinea sp.; assembly: GCA_043722905.1. GTDB lineage: Bacteria > Bacteroidota > Bacteroidia > Cytophagales > Cyclobacteriaceae > Chryseosolibacter. The sequence continues at coordinate 397 of JAYSOP010000299.1, read as the reverse complement.
TGCCCTCGACATAACCGGTCAAAAAGAATTTATACTCACTAAATCAGTCGATAACTGGCGTTTGAAAAGTTTTGTATTGCCCAAATCCCCGGCGGTTTTTTTATTTCTTGCCCGGCCCTGAGTATTCCGTTTTTTGATTTCAGCAATTCATCTAAATTTGCGCGATCTTATTTTTTTAAAAACCACATAATATGCCCTATTTATTCACCTCAGAATCTGTATCTGAGGGCCATCCTGATAAGGTTGCTGATCAGATTTCGGACGCGCTTATTGATTATTTCCTTGCATATGACCCCAATTCAAAAGTTGCCTGTGAAACGCTGGTTACTACCGGTCAGGTATTTTTAGCCGGGGAAGTTAAATCTGAAGCTTATCTGGATGTACAGGATATCGCGAG
>JAYSOP010000298.1:0-5966 GCA_043722905.1 Chryseolinea sp. | reverse complement strand
GCCGGACCGCGTACAAAAAATGCTTGATTTTGGTAATGTTCTGATAACCGCCTGGAAAGATGACGAATTGATCGGCGTGTCAAGAGCGTTAACTGACTTTTCTTTTTGTTGCTATCTGTCAGACCTTGCTGTAGATGTTACTTATCAGCACCAGGGAATCGGTAAGGAACTGGTCCATCTTACCCATGAGGCTGCAGGCATGCAAACTATGTTGATCCTTCTTGCCGCACCTGCCGCAATTGATTATTATCCTAAAATCGGAATGACTGGTTTCCCGCATTGTTTTGTTTTGAATAGAAAAGACTAAAATAAATGAAGGCAGCTTTATTTAAGGGTAAAAATTCCTTACTTTCTGTTGAGGAGTTTAAGAAGCCGAAACCTGTAAAAGACCAGGTGCTCATCCGGATGAAATATGCTGCCCTGAATCATAGAGATCTCTGGTTGATGCGGGAGCAAACCCAGGATTTTCCCAATGGAATAATTCTTGGATCGGATGGCGCAGGGATAGTCGAAGATGTTGGCGAAGATGCCGATCCCTTATTAGTCGGAGGGGAAGTAGTAATCAATCCTAGCCTTGATTGGGGGAGCAATCCGGTGGTTCAAGGTGACGCCTTTCGTATTCTTGGATTTCCGGATCATGGAACTTTTGCTGAATTTATCGTAGTATCCAAAAAATACGTCTTCGATAGGCCAGCACATCTTTCATTCGAAGAGGCGGCGGCGGTACCGCTTTCAGCGCTCACGGCTTACCGTGCATTGTTCACAAAGGCGAGATTGAGAAGTAAGGAAAAAGTTTTGGTCACAGGCATAGGAGGTGGGGCAGCCTTGTGGGCATTACAATTCGCGGTGGCTTATCAGGGAAGAGTATATGTTACTTCAGGCTCTGATGAAAAAATATCACGCGCAAAAACACTTGGTGCCGTTGGGGGATTTAATTACAACGATCCTGAATGGGCAGATAAAGCTAAAAAAGACGCAGGCGGATTTGATATCATTATCGATAGCGCGGGCGGAAACCAGTTTTCAAAACTTATTGACCTTGCTCTGCCCGGTGCTCGCATTGTAAACTTTGGAAGAACTGCCGGAAACATTACCGATATCTCGACAAGATTGTTGTATTGGAAACAAATCTCAATTCACGGTACGACTATGGGCACGCGCGATGAATTTCTATCAATGCTTGACTTCCTGGAAAGCCGGAACGTGAAACCGGTCCTCGATAAAACGTATCCGCTGATCCAGATTAATGAGGCGCTTACCAGAATGGAAGCGGGTGGCCAGTTTGGAAAAATTGTTCTCGAAATAAATAAATAATTTGGTTATGCCGGAATTTGCAAAAACTGAAAAAACATCCATTACACGTTTACCAAAACGAGGGGTATATGACAAAGAAACGGTATACCTTATTTTGGATGAAGCTTTGTTCTGCACCGTTGCCTTTGTGAGAGCGGATCAACCTTTTCAAATACCCACCGGTTTTTGTCGGATCGGCGATAAGGTCTACATCCACGGTTCGGTCGGTAGCTTTTATATGCGTGAACTTGCAGAAAAGGGATCTCCCGTTTGTATTAGCGCGACATTGATTGACGGCCTTGTGCTGGCGCGCTCCGCTTTTCATCACTCTGTGAATTACAGATCGGTTGTGTTGTTCGGCATACCTCACAAGGTTACTGAGGAAGCAGAATTATACAACGTCCTGGAAACCTTCACTAACAAAATGCAACCGGGACGGTGGAATGATGTTCGTCAACCATCCGCTGGTGAATGGAAAGCCACCCTGGTGATTTCAATTAATATTGATGAAGCTTCCGCCAAAATCCGTACAGGCCCGCCAAAAGATGATGAAGAAGATTATACATCAGAGATCTGGGCGGGAGTGGTTCCCCTGGAATTGAAACGAGGATCTCCCATACCCGACCCGCGGCTCAAGGAAGGTATCACTATACCATTGTATCTATAAATATTTGTTTAGCAGAATTTGATGGATCAAATCACCAGGCTGGCAGCCATTATTCTCTTTTGGTCCTGCAGTTCATCACAAAAAGATGAACCCGGCCATCCTTTTGATAGCACAGCCAATGTATATGAATACGGTTTTGACGCGAACACATTTGAAAGTTACCTGCGACTGGATAATTATCTCACGGGTATAAAAATTCCCCTGGAACAAATACAGGTTATTGAAACAACATCCGCGATTGTAGTGAACCCCACCATTGACCAACTGAATGAGATGACAGAAGATTACGGGGAAGACGACCTGGCCAATATTTCAGATGACCAGGGTTATTTTCAAAGCAATGCCAGACATATTCTTGACTCAGCTTCAATAAACATCATTGAAGCTGAGAAGCGTTTTATAAAACTCAATGGCGATAATAATAAAAGCTGGGTACTAGACATCCGGAAGGAGGGGGCACCTGCCTGGAATCTTATCCTTTTTAATATCCGGAAAGAACCGGAGATCATTCCTGCAACGGACCTGACCCGGAATAAAATAGCCATGTTTTTCGATCTGAAAGGAAACTGATATTTAACTTTCTTTGACGTAATCTCTAAAAGATTTTTTTTTAAACGATAAAGATTTTATCTTCTGCGCTCAATTAAAAACTATGGAAAAACAAACCCGCAGAGCCTTCGTAACTACCGCTGTGGCCCTTGGAAGTACCGCTGCAGCCTCCGCCCTACCGACTATGGAACCTAAAAATAAGAAACAGCTCGTTCATCATGTTTACTTCTGGCTGAAGAACCGGGACTCGAAAGAAGATCTCAACCAATTACTGGCCGGACTTAAAACCCTTGAAAAAATTGAGTCAGTTCGAAAAATTCATATCGGTGTTCCTGCCAGTACCGAACAGCGGGACGTTGTGGATTCAAGCTACAGCGCATCTGAATTGATATTCTTTGATGATGTTGCCGGGCAGGACATTTACCAGGTCCACGCCATTCACAAAAAATTTGTTGATCAGTGTTCTCATCTGTGGGAGAAAGTGATCGTGTACGACTCGGTGGATATTTAGCGCTCGCCCGGGCAAACCGTGGTGACCAAAGTTTCGCCGACCTCCTCTGGGCGCAGGGCATAATGACATTTATCCGAAGTGCAATTCAATGCACAAAATATGAGGCGATGGTTTTGTAGAGCGGGTTCACCACCCCTGTTCCGGGCTTCGCCCCGGAACGGTCCCCTCCTCGAAAATGAGGGGAGTAAAATGCTGTTCTAGCGCTATCTTGGAAGCTCTGCCCTTGCGTTCCGGACCTCGTAAAATAAAAGTCCCAGCGGGACGACCTTATGGTAGAAGTACATTGCGAATTGCTTTGCGCCATGCAGTAAAGTTCTCAAGGAAATAAGCTACATATCTGGCGCGGAAAGTCTGTCCGACTACTGGCGGATTATTTTCGTGCCATTAATAAATCTTCGGAAAATGTAAAACTTAACATGGAACTTAGTTCCATAACCCACATTATTTGCATGGCGCTAAAATAATATTTCATCAAACCCCAGAAAAAAGTTCTCCAAGCTTTTTTCAGCTTAAATAAAAGTCCCAGCGGGACGACCTTATGGTAGAAGTAAATTGCGAATTGCTTTGCGCCAGGCAGTAATGTTCTCAAGGAAATAAACTTTCATGGCGCAAGGGCATGATGACGTTCATCCGAAGTGCAATTCAATGCACGAAAAATGTGGCGATGGTTTTGCGGAGCGAGTAACTTTTCAAAAAAAATTAATTATTTCACCTTTTCCAGTAACGCCATATAAAAACCATCAAACCCTTCGGACGGAAAAATGTGCTTTTCTTCTACCAATTTGAAAGCATCATTTTTCGCAGCCATAAAATCCCGGACCTGGTGTTGGTTTTCAGCAGGAAGGATACTGCAAGTTGAATAAACCATCATGCCCCCGACTTTGAGCATGTCGCAGTAATCGTTCAGGATATGTTGCTGCAATTCTTTTACTTTATCAATAAAGGCAATAGACAATTTCCATTTTGCATCCGGGTTTCTTTTAAGTACGCCCAGGCCAGAGCAGGGCACATCGAGTAGCAGGCGGTCAGCAGATCCCGCAAGTCGTTTTATCGTTTTACCTGATTCAATCAAACGTGCTTCAATATTACTAACCCCCGCCCTGCGGGCGCGCTTCTGGAGTTCGTCAAGCTTCCATTGTTCGGTATCCATCGCGACGATCCTTCCTTTATTTTTCATCAAAGAAGCCAGGTGCAGGGTTTTGCCACCCGCACCTGCGCAGGCATCGACAACCCGCATACCGGGTGCAATTCTGAGAAAAGTAGAAATTACCTGTGACCCGGCATCCTGTACTTCAAAAAGGCCTTCCTTGAAAGCCGGTGTCGTAAAAATATTTTGCCTTTCCGCCAGAACTATGGCATCCGGAAAGTCCGCTACCGCCACGGTCTCGATATTTTCTTCCAGGAGCATTGCCTGAAGGGCCTCTTTTTGGATCTTTAAGGTATTCACACGAAGTACTACCGGAGCTTCTTCATTTAATGCATGTAACTCCGTTTCCCATTTTTTTTCACTCAGCTCCTTCTCACCCAATTCATCTAGCCAGTCCGGAACGGATTCCCTGATTTTCCTGCTATACATGGTTCGCTTTTCCCTATCTCGTACATCGGCGGCGGAAATATCCCTGAACTCCTCCCAGTCCGGCAATTCCACATCACTCAGGATGCACCACGCGCCCAAAAGCTTCCAATAATCTGTTCCTTTAGCCTGTGTCAACTCACGGAACCAGCGATACCACCGAACGATGTCATAAGTTGTCTCGGCTATAAAACGCCTGTCACGGGCGCCCCACCTGGAATTTTGCTTTAATACTTTTTCTATTACCTTGTCAGCATACCGATTCTCTTCAAAAATCAACTGAAGCCCCTGAATTACGGCTTCTGATGTACTGCGATGAAGTCTCATGAATGTCCGGATTTATATACCATTGCAATAATAATACATATAGCACAACGTATAACGGATAATATGGCAAGCGGCGATGAACGCTTTTTAAAAAAATATTTTTAAATTGAAGAGGCTCAAATAATCGAAGATGTAAACCACATTATACTATAATCTGATGAAAAGAAGAAACTTTCTACGTAACGGCATGGCCGTGGCAGCATCTGTTATCCCGTTGACCCAGTCCATTGGTAAAGCAAAAGACAAAACCAGCATGCTTGCTGAGAAGACTTTTAAAGCTAATTATGCACCTCATGACGGGATGTTCACCAATCACGGTGGTAAGAATTTTATAGATCAGATTAAGTTTATGCACGACCAGGGTTTTCGCGCCATCGAAGACAATGGAATGTTAAAACGTTCTGTGGAAGAACAGGATAAAATTGGCAGTGAACTTGGCCGGCTGGGCATGACGATGGGGGTATTTGTTGTAGATGGCGGTGAAAACTGGAAAACATCGTTGACCACTGGTAAACAGGAATTCAAAGATACGTTTGTAAACACTTGTAAAAAATGCGTTGAAACAGCCAAGCGGGTTAATGCGAAATGGATGACCGTGGTGCCTGGTTTTTTTGACCGAAGTATTCCAATGGGAATTCAAACTGCCAACGTAGTTGACGCATTAAGAAGAGGTGCGGAAATATTCGAGCCCCATGGATTGGTAATGGTACTCGAACCCCTTAGTGATACGCCTGATTTGTTCATGAGATTTTCAGATCAGACTTATGAGTTGTGCAAAGCTGTCAATAGCCCTTCGTGCAAAATCCTGTTTGATGTATACCACATGCAGCGTAATGAAGGTCACCTTATTCCGCATATCGACATGTGCTGGGATGAGATTGCCTATTTTCAGATCGGTGACAATCCTGGAAGGAAAGAACCAACTACCGGCGAGATCAATTATAAAAACATTTTTAAGCATGTTTACAATAAAGGCTTCCGCGGTGTCTGGGGAATGGAACATGGAAACGCTCAACCTGGCAAAGAAGGCGAACTTGCCCTGATCA
>JAYSOP010000297.1:0-3145 GCA_043722905.1 Chryseolinea sp. | reverse complement strand
GTTCAGTGACGGTGCGGCCGCCACCCTGGTGGAGTCGAGCGTTACGGATAGCATGGGTCCATTTGAATTAGGTACGGATGGCGCAGGCTATGATCGCCTGATCGTAAAACATGGCGGTGCCAGAGAAACAGGAAGAGAAACGAACCAAGTTGCCAATTCATACCTCGGATCGTTAGAAATGTCTGGTAGCGATGTATTCCTCTTCACCATGCGTGTCGTGCCACAATGTATCAACAAGCTCCTTGAGCGCACTAATCTAACATTTGAAAATATCGATCTGATTGTATTCCATCAGGCTAGCAAGTTAGTCATTGAAAATCTCATACGAACCATGTCATTAGACAAGAGCAAAGTCTTTACTAACTTTGAGAATATTGGCAACACCGTATCTGCATCCATTCCCATCGCTCTCAAGGACGCAGAAACTCAAGGGCGCCTGAAGGAGGGTGACACTGTCATGCTCGTAGGTTTTGGCGTGGGATTGTCTTGGGGTGCAACAGTGATACGCTGGTCGGCAAAATGATCGTATTGACCGGTGCATCAGGTGGGATTGGGCGGGCAATTCTGCCCTCGCTGGCTGCATTAGATAGCGTTGTCGCTATTTATCACTCGAAACAACCTGATATTTACGGACTGAACGGTGTTACGACCTTTCAGGTGGACTTGACATCTGAGCGTGAGGTCGGTGATTTTGTTGCGTCAATAAAAGGTAGTCTTAATAAAATTACGCTTATTCATGCGGCAGCACTCAGCCGAGATGGCCTTTCTGCAAAGTTCAGTACGGATGATTGGGATCAAGTTATCAATGTGAATCTGCGCGGTAATTTTTTACTTACACGGGCCATGCTGATACCGATGATTGAGGAAAAATGGGGGCGCATAATTCATGTTTCATCCGTTGCAGGGATGAAAGGCGTTCCGGGTACGCTTGCATACTCGACAGCCAAAACCGGCCTGCTTGGGATGTCACGAGTCTTGGCTAACGAATATGCGCGATTTGGGATAACTTCCAATGTACTTGTTCCTGGTTATTTCAATACTGGCCTGATTGAAACGCTAAGCGAAAAAGTCCGCAATAAAATCTTAGAATCAATTCCATCAAGACGATTAGGGGATCCGGCGAATATCGTCAATGCCGTGGAATTTCTCATGAAGTCAGAATACGTCAATGGTAGTACAATACACATTGACGGTGGCATTTGAGGCCTATTGCTATTACCATAGAAATTAAACATTAAATTACCAACTCAGCTATGACCATCGAAAATCAAACAGAAATTACATTCTCCCTCGGCCCTGATAAGGAAATAGAACTGGCATTTGCGCCAGGGGTCTTTACACCGAATACAACAACGAATTTGTTGATTCAGGCGGTTAGGAACACAATTTCAGAACCCGTTACCTTGCTTGATCTAGGTTGTGGAACGGGGGTTGTCGGGATTGCCCTTCACCTCCAAGGCTTAATAAAGACGCCACTTTATGCATCGGATTTGAGTAAACCAGCGGTGCTTTGCAGTCGTGTTAATTTTGACCGTTATGGATGCCCGGCTCAGGTTAGAGACGGTTCGTTATTTCAACCATGGTCGGGTAATAAATTTGACGTGATCGTTGACGACATATCCGGTATTGCGCAAAGTGTCGCGGATGTTTCACCCTGGTTTCAGGGTGTGCCGTGCGATACAGGCAAGGACGGCGTTGACCTCGTGGTCGAAATTATACGTAATGCCCCTCGTCACCTTAACGAAGGGGGTAGTTTCTTCTTTCCAGTATTGTCACTGTCTAACGTGGACAAACTGTTGCAGGTGGCCAAGGAAAGTTTTGGGTCGGTAGAGCGAGTTGGGCGGCAAGATTGGCCGCTACCGACAGAGTTAAAAGCATATCTACCGCTCTTAAGAAAATTAAAAGCGGAAGGTTCTATCAAGCTGGAAGAAAAGTTTGGTATGGTCTTGTGTTACACGGAAGTGTATTGCGCCACAAATCCAATTTATTAATTCAAAGCAGAGGTTATATTTATGTCAAAAATTTCTCAGTCTGAAGTTATTGCAGTTATTGAAAAAGCACTCGAAACGAAACCTGGTCTGCTTAGCGAAAACACACGTGCCGAAGAGGTTGAAATGTGGGATTCGGTCGGTCAGCTCAGTATTCTGGTTGCACTGGATAAGCTGTTTGAGGGAAAAATTGCGAACATCAACGAGATGGCAGAGGCTGATTCGATGCCCAAAATTCTGAACATTCTAAAGCAGCACTCTTTGCTTTAGCCTAAATAATTCATTAGGCTAATATTCCATCCCCTATGCAGGAGAGTGCTTTGGAAGGTTAGAAATGTGGCTATACCAACGAACCCTATTCAAACAATCTCCCCCTATAAGGGGGCTATCAGCTCTAATGAACTATCTGGGATCATATCAGTTTTTTATTTGGGTCATTTACGCAGTGTGTAGCGGTCAAAACACCTCTCGATAAGTTAATAAAAATGGCACAGATATCAGTAAAAACATTTGCAGACATAGACCTGGAAGATTTTTTGGCATTGTCTCAATTGGAATATGGGACAACAGTTTCATCCAATTCCAAACATATTAGATGGAAGCATTTGGATTCACAGTTTGGTGCGTCGCTATACGTCAATCTTGCCGAAATTGACCGTGTAGTTGGTCGTGCGCTGATTCATTCACGTAGTTTGCGTACGGCTTCAAAAGTTTTCAACCTTGGTCAAGTTATGGATCTTCTCATTGACAAGGGTCATCGTTCAACGCCAATCAATTTCATTAATATAACGAAAGCGTGCGGCAATATAGAAAACTTTGATTTGGTTTTCCACACATCCAACGAGCGTACATTTCCGTTGTATAGCAAGCTTTTCCGATATCCAAATCCATTCTCGTTAAAAGCTTATGGTTTTCCGGTTAGGGTTGCTGGCTTATTTTCTTCAATATTTGGTCGCAGGATAGATGCAATTGATTGGCTCACTGCACCATTTCGTTGGTTGCTAATACTGTTTGCTTACTTTGCAAATTTGATTGCAAGACTTGATATTTCTCAACGCGCAATTAGAAATGACGAGCTTGAGATTCTTTGTACCAAGTGTTTGCAACAATCCGGGTCACATCTTGCACGAACAAATGCTTTCTTGAAATGGCGTTTT
>JAYSOP010000296.1:0-8637 GCA_043722905.1 Chryseolinea sp. | reverse complement strand
AGGGGCGGCCGGTGTTAAATGAGAATGTTAGTGAGAACGCACTTTGCTTTTTCATATTGCGGTTTAGCACCAGATTTACATTATCCGGTTTGTTATAGTTACTGGGAAACCATTTGCCTTCATTGATGGATCCCTCCTGAAAGTCGGAAGACACCATTACCTCGGTTTCCGAATGTGTATAAGAAAGCCAGCCTGTCCATTTTCCCTTCAGTCTACGAATAAAAAGTTCGCCCCCAAAGGCTCTCCCCTTACCAGACAATAGTTCTGTTTCCAGGTGCGGGTTGAGAAATAGCGCAGGGAAGTCTTTGTACTCCACCAGGTTCTTCATGTTTTTATAAAAAAATTCCACCGAAGTTTCCCAACGGTTATCTTTAATATTTAAGAAATAGCCTGCTGAGTAATTGTCCGCAATTTGAGGAGGCAAGAATTCGGTGCTCACTTGCCACAGGTCAATGGGCGTAGGGGCAGTGGTATTGCTGATCAAATGGATGTATTGACGCATCCGGTTATAGCTTATTTTGACAGATTGGTTTGTATTGATATTAAAACGTGCTGAAACCCTGGGTTCAAGACCTTCGAATCCCTTAATGTTTTTATATTTTGAATAGACTGCCGTATCCCGCAAAGTGGAGGTGGATCTGGGAAGTGCGGAAAGATAGTTGTAGGTAGTGTCGGGCCCGATATGATTATATTTTGAATAGCGCACCCCGTACGATAGAGAGATGTTTTCTGTTATTTCAAAATCGTCGTTGGCAAAAACTGAAAATTCTATCCCACTACTTTTTTGCGTTTTTTTTGAAGGGATGTCTGTGTTGCCCTTATAACCCTGTCGTTGTTCGGCCTCCGGTAAGTATGCGATGGCGGAAATTCCAGCTACTATGTTATGCTTTTCTGTTGGAATGTAATTGATGGATTCTTTTAACTGGAAATAATTCATGGTATTACTGATCTCAGAGGCATCTACTCCGGAAGGGTCAAACAAAATATTTTTGAAGTGCCCAAAAGATGCGGACAGGGTGGGCGATAATTTGCGATTTGCGAGTGCTTGCCATCTGCTATTGACAATGTAGTTGTTCCAGTTATAACCGAACCTGTTTGAAAAGGTGAACATATCGTGACTGTTATAAAAGGTGATATCAGCCGTGCTATTTTCACTAAAACGGTGGCTTATTCCCGCATAGCTATCATTGAATGATACCCTGCTATTCCTGACATTCTGGTCGGATATTTTTTTTAAAAACCAGTTAGCATGCGAAATTCTTCCAGCAATTAAAAGGGATGTTTTGTCCGGATACAAAGGACCCTCCACTGTAAACCTGCTTGAAATCGGGCCGGCACCCCCCTGAAATTGCCATTTATCAAAATTTCCTCTACGCGTGTTTATTTCAATAACAGAAGATGCCCGTCCGCCAAGGTTTGCAGGTACATTACCCTTATATAAACTAAAGTTATCAATAATATCCTGGTTAAAAGCAGAAACAAAACCGAGTGCGTGGCCAGTATTAAATAAGGGTACGTCATTTAGCAGTACGAGATTCTGATCTACGCGGCCCCCGCGAACATTGATACCGGAGGAACCTTCTCCCACACTGGTAACTCCTGGCATTAGCTGAAGGCTCTTGACAATATCGACTTCGCCCATCAGTGTAGGTAAAGTTTTTATTTCCTGAATATTCATCTTTGTCAAACCCGCCAATGATTCTTTAATATTGCTATCGATTGGGCGGGAAGTAATCAGGATCTCTTTTAATTCAACTACACCTTCCCGCAATTGTACATTCAGTGCGTCATTTGAATATACTTTTAGTCGCAGATAGACGGGAAGCATACCGATGTGTTTTATTCTAACTTTGTACTTGCCGGGGGGTACTTCTAAAACATATCTACCGTCCTGATCGGTATAGTCAAAATGTTTAAAGAAATCAAAGGAGACTGATGCTCCTGAAACGGGTTCATTTGTATCCACATTGGTGACTGTTCCTGTAACAACAATCTTGCTGTTTTCGTGGGGCGTTTCGGTTGAATCACCTACCGCCGTCCATGGAATGTCCCATTCATCTTCTTCCGGTTCAATCTGGGCATGGCAGAAATTAAAGGAAAGCATTAAAGTGCATAAGACCATGATGTAGGCCGTACTACCTGCCAGTGGAAATTTGAGCCATCTCTTTAGAGACATCCGAAAAATAATGCTAATTTAAATCATTCAATCCTAATATTACAGAAACAGGGGGGTTATACCAATGGTTGTGTTTTTTTCGTGATGGACCTTTAAAAGAATTCGGGTAGCATTTATGATACAACCTTTTTTTTATCAGAATTGATCTTTTTTCAAATTTGATTTGATGCCATAATTTCTAAACCAAAACCAATACTTATGTCTCCATATCTAGCTGAATTTTTAGGCACCATGCTGCTCACTTTGTTGGGTAATGGTGTCGTTGCCGGCGTTCTGCTTAAAGGCTCCAAAGCAGAAGGATCCGGATGGCTTACCGTAGTTTTGGGCTGGGGACTGGCAGTTACGCTATCGATATATGCGGTGGGCAGGATCAGCGGCGCACATTTAAACCCGGCCATCACCCTTGCGCTATTTGTTAATAAAGATTTTCCGGGAGACCAGGTTTTAGGATATATGTTAGCTCAGTTTGCAGGTGCATTTTGTGGTGCCCTTCTGGTTTGGTTGCATTACCTGGCACATTGGAAAGAAACGGGAGATCCAGCCGTTAAACTTGGCATTTTTGCCACAGGCCCTGCGGTGCGCTCGGTTATCCCCAACCTTATTTCTGAAATTATTGGCACTACCGTTTTAGTGCTGGGAATTCTTTTTATCGGTGCGAATAATTTTGTCGAGGGTTTGAACCCTTTGGTTGTGGGTGGTTTGATTATTTCGATTGGCCTTAGTCTTGGTGGAACGACTGGATTTGCTATTAATCCGGCCCGCGATCTCGGTCCTCGGATCGCCCATTTTATTTTGCCTATACCGGGAAAAGGAACTTCCGACTGGTCTTATAGCTGGATACCGGTCATAGGACCTTTAATTGGTGGACTGCTGGGCTCCTGGTTATTTAAAACATTATTCATATAAGTATGGCTTCAAAATTCATTATAGCACTGGATCAGGGGACTACCAGTTCACGTTCAGTTCTATTTGATGAGCAGGGAACTATTAAAGGCATTGCCCAGCAGGAATTCAGACAGATCTTCCCTCAATCAGGATGGGTTGAACATGATCCAGCTGAAATTCTAAACAGTCAGCTCGGCACTTTGTATAAATTGATAAAAGACCAGCGTGTCGATGTTTCCGCAGTGGCCGCAATGGGCATTACCAATCAACGGGAAACCACGATTGTGTGGGACCGGAAAACGGGTGATCCTGTTTACAATGCAATTGTCTGGCAGGATAAACGCACTGCACCCATATGTGAGGCCTTGAAAGCAAAAGGGCTTGAGAACTACGTAAGGCATAATACCGGCCTGGTCATTGATTCATATTTTTCTGGAACCAAGGTGAAATGGATTCTAGACAACGTGGCCGGTGCAAGAGACCGAGCTAGTAAAGGTGAACTAGCCTTCGGTACAGTAGACACCTGGCTTATATATAAAATGACGGGTGGTAAAAGGCATGTTACTGACTATACCAATGCATCCAGAACGATGTTCTACAACATCCGCGAATTAAAATGGGATAAGAAGCTCCTTCAGGAATTAGACATTCCTGAATCCATGTTGCCGGAGGTAAAACCATCTGCGTCGCACTTTGGTGATTTCACAATTGAAAACAAAACGATCCCTATAACAGGTGTTGCGGGGGATCAACAGGCGGCGTTATTCGGACAAGCCTGTTTCCATCCGGGTATGGCGAAAAACACCTATGGCACAGGTTGTTTTATGCTGATGAATACGGGAGAAAAAATCCAATTGTCAAAAAATGGATTGGTCACTACCATTGCGTGGGGAATGGATAATAAAGTTGAGTATGCTTTGGAGGGTAGCGTATTCATTGCGGGTGCCGCCGTTCAGTGGTTGCGTGATAGTCTGCACCTGATTGATCAGTCAAAGGATTCCGAATATTTTGCTACCAAAGCGCTGGGATCAAATGAAGTTTACGTTGTGCCCGCATTCGCCGGACTTGGTGCCCCTTACTGGGATATGTATGCACGCGGTGCAATATTCGGATTAACGCGAGACACAGGGAAAGATCATATTATTAAAGCAACACTTGAGTCGCTGGCCTATCAGACAAAAGATATTCTGAATGCCATGCAGGAAGATGCCGGGTTGGCCTTGAAAAGTCTGAAGGTAGATGGAGGCGCTTGCGCGAACAACATTCTCATGCAATTCCAGGCTGACATTTTGGGTTCAGAGGTTGAAAGACCTCAGGTGATCGAATCGACTGCTATGGGTGCCGCTTATCTTGCTGCTATCCAGATTGGCTTATGGAAAAAAGAAGACATTGTAAGAAACCGGAAAATTGATAAGTGCTTTAAGCCACAAATGGAAGGAGCCACAAGGGATAAACTTTATAATGGCTGGAAGAAGGCTGTGAAACGAACGATGGGGTGGGGGTTGGAATAGGTTCCGTGTACGGGTTTCCACTACCTGTTTGCTTTATTTTGTTTAAAATGAATCAACACTAATAGTGGAATTTATTCTTAAAGACTAACGACCGATTGATATAAATTTACTCTAGTTCAATTTTTGCTTTTGGGCTTCTTGTCAGAAAATGAATGATGGTCCATGCAATCAGGTACGTCAGGCCGCATACGGTAAACAACACGTTGTATCCGCCGGCGAGATTTCCTTCAGCTTTATAGGTATCCAACAAATAGCCGACCAATATGGGAAAGAGAATTCCGCCGCAGGCTCCGGCCATTCCCCCAATGCCGACCACAGAACTTACGGCTTCCTTGGGGAACATATCGGATGCTGTCGTGAACATATTGGTTGCCCATGCCTGATGCAAGGCAACGGCCATACTGATGAGCGCAACAGCAGCCCAAACGTTGGTGACAAACTGAGCCGAGATAATAGACAATTCCAAAACGGCAACGATTAACAACACAGTTTTTCGGGCCTTCAGGGTGGGCCATCCTTTCCGTATTAGCCACGACGAAAAATATCCCCCCGCAATGCTTCCAATCGTTGTTGCTGCGTAAATGATCATGAGCGGAAGACTAGGTTTTTTTAAATCAAGGTTGAAGGTGGAAGAGAAATAGGAGGGAAGCCAGAACAGGAAAAACCAATAAATGGGGTCGATCAAAAACTTTCCAGTGACGAAGGCCCAGGTCTGTGGAAGGGCAAACAACTTATGCCATTTAATGGATCGGTTTGCCGCTACCTCGTCAGGAGATTGCTCCTGCCCCAGGGTTATCAGTGTCAATTCTTCGGATGTTATTCGCTTTTGCTTCGTGGGTATCTCATACAGAAATATCCAGAATATCAGCCACACAAAACCAAGGGCGCCTGTAATCCAGAAAACTTCTTGCCATCCATACCGCACTAAAATCCATGGGGTGATCAATAAAGCCAGCACCACTCCAATGCTCGTCCCCGCGTTAAATATACCCGTCGCGAGGGCGCGCTCTTTCTTCGGAAACCATTCAGCTACAGCTTTCATCGCAGCAGGAAAATTTCCTGCCTCCCCAATACCCAAGCCTATTCGTGCGATGCTGAATCCTGTTACACTTCTCGCGATAGCATGCAACATACCTGAGAGACTCCAAAGAATCACCGACAAAGAATACCCAATCTTAGTGCCTATTCTGTCAATCAGCCACCCAAAAAATAATAAACCGATCGCATAGGCAGCTGTAAAGGCCATAACGATATGGGCAAAATCCGTTTCTGTCCACTGAAATTCTTTTTCAAGTGTAGGCTTTAGCAACCCTATAATTTGGCGGTCGAGGTAATTAATGGTGGTGGCAAAAAAGAGCAACGCAACAATGACCCAACGATAATTATTGATTTTTGTCATGGACATGAATCGCGTGAAGGTTTAGTGAGGAAGTTCCAGCTACCAATGACCCGGGCACGAACCATCAAATCATTATATCAAAATAACAGAAATGCAAAAAAGAAGCCTTTAAATTTTATATTCTTTCTACCGATAATACGTTTCTTAAAAGCCTTTGCTTATATTTTAGTAGCCTGGCGGCCGATCAATACCCACTTCCCTTTTTCTTTTTGCCAGACCTGCATGACAGAAAGTTTAGCCGTGCCTGGATCTTTACCTTTATCATCCGTGGCAGCCAGGAACTTGTGTCTCACAATCGCGATGTCTTTGCTGGTAATAATGGTTTGTTCAGTTAAATCGATAGAAGAAAAACCAAATTTCCCATTGACGATTGAAGTAACGAATGTTTCCTTGTTCTCGATCAGTCCACTGGAATGACCGTAGCTGAGTTTTTCCGAAGCCAACTCATCCAACATGATCTGGTTACCATCGATCATTGCCTGGTTAAGTTTTGTCACACAGGTGGCGATAGCTTGTTCGTCCTTATTTTGTGCGGTTATCATAATCGTTTGTAAAAGTAAACAAAGTGTCAATAAAGCTGTTTTTTTCATAAAGCTGGATTTTTATTTGTATGCTAATTTCCTCTATCGGTTTTCATTGATCGCAGAATGGGCTAGGGACATTTTTTCTCCTTTGAAGAAGCCCGGAACACATCAATAATAAGAAAGTTATGGGGATTGGCGAACCCCGCTCATAATATTCTCAAAATTAAAGAGACCTATTATTTATATATAGAATATCCGTAGCGACGCGCCCTATGACGAGGGATATTGAACGTGATTGAATGGATGAGAACAGGGTCTGGCGTAAGGATCATAAAGTGCCACAAAACGGACTATTCCCGATTCATCCATTTTATTCGTGAAGAAATCCGTTGACAACAAATACGTGTTGACCATTTGATGAACCTTACCGGACTTTGATGCACTTATGCCGAGCAATCCGTAACCTTTCATCGTAAGTTTGTAATAGCGATCTTTATTTAATGAATACGCTTTCACGAACCTCTCAACCCCTTCAGGGTCCAGGTTAAGGAAGTCCAACTGCGCCTTAATTGTTCCGGCAGCGGAACTTTCAAATGACGTCGTAAAAAACTTTAATGATGCTACGGCGGCTATCACGCTTCCAATTCCGGCAATGGTTAAAAATTTTCGTCTTTTCATTTTTCATTTTCTAAAATGACCTGTCCGCTGCCAGTAATGACAAGGCTGACAAAGTTAGTGTTGGATTGTTCGGTGTAAATGTTGTAAAAGAACCACTGCCCAGAACGAATAAATTTCTATAATGGTGATGGATCATATTTTTATCCACCACCCCCGTTTTTGCATCTTTGCCCATCCGCGTGGTCCCCAAAATATGGGCCTCTGTTTTAAAGGGTTCCCGATACTCAATATTCTCTACCGGCAGGCAGGATAAAACGCCAGGTAGATTTTGTTTCATTTTTGCAACAGCTTTCCACGCATATTCCGAATGTCCCTTAAATACGGCTTCGGGTTTGAACTTGTTCTCACCAAGGGTGATGTAATTCTCATCCTGCGGAAGGTCCTCAAAAATCATACGGAAGGTCGCCACATGGCGCCACTTTCCACTTTCCAGCCGGATGAAAGGAGCGTTGTTGGATTCCATGATGCATGCCGCATAATCTTTGCGGTGGTCACCATCATAAAGCATGTAGCCATTCGCGTTTACCCACGTACTCCCGCCTACATTCTCCAGGTCTTTCAGATGTACAATGACATCAAGCCCCAGTTGTTCGCCAAGTCCTTTTCCCGTTAGTGGATGCCGGTCACGTGAGTTTAAAAGGATGTTCGCATTAAAGATCGCGTTGGCACCGAGCGCGATGACCTCTCCTTCGACCCGGTATTCCTTTTCCTCTCTGATAAAATTGATACTCCGGGCAGTATCGGCCGCAAAATCAACACTGAACACCTGGGCGCCATATGTGAGTTCTACACGTTCATCTTCATAAACCTGGAGATTAGAGTTTTCAATAGTGAATTTCGCATTGACGGGGCAAACGGCACACACCGCGCTTGCACAGCACGCGTTTCTGCCGTTCACTGCGCGGCTTGCCCTTGCCGTAGGCTGATTGATATACAGCTTCCCGTATTCTTTTTTCAGGATTTTGTCGACCGGCGTAAAACTGTGTGGGGGTAACGGATAAGGACCGCTTTTTGGAAAAGGAGTTTCCTCAGGGCCAGAAATATCCATCAGTTTTTCAACCGTCGTATAATAAGGTTCGAGTTCATTATATTGGACCGGCCAATCCTCCCCGACGCCATACAATGTTTTCATTTTGAAGTCAGAGGGTAAAAACCTGGGTGTACAGGCATACCAACAATTTGAACTTCCTCCGAACCCCAGGCTGAACGCCCAATGTTTTTCCGGATTTTTATTCAGATACGTTTCATGAGGTAGCGGATTTAACTTAGCGGAAGGAGTTTCTTGTCCCGCCAGATTCTTGCGTCTGTCTGCATTCGAATACAGGAACCCCCTTTCCAATACCAGCACTTTGGCATTTGCCGGAGCCTTCTTTAAATACTGGTAAAGAAAAAAAGTGGACGCAAACCCGGTACCCACCACTATCAAATCATATTTCACTTGCATAAATATCGCATCTGTTAGGT
>JAYSOP010000295.1:0-8460 GCA_043722905.1 Chryseolinea sp. | reverse complement strand
TGCCGTGCTTCCTTCGGAAGAGTTTTTGAAGGTTACCGAAGGATCTGATTTTGGGTGGCCATACTGTTATTACGACCAGATGCAACAAAAGAAATTTCTGGCACCCGAGTATGGTGGTGATGGTAAAATTATTGGGCGATGTGCCGACATGGATTCTCCCGTGATGGGGTTTCCAGGGCACTGGGCACCGAACGCTTTGCTATTCTATCAGGGCGATCAATTTCCCGAACGCTATAAGAACGGAGCCTTTATCGCCTTTCATGGCTCCACCAATCGGGCACCTTATCCTCAGGCAGGTTATTTTGTGGGATTTATACCATTCAAGGGTGGTAAACCTACCGGTGAATGGGAAGTTTTCGCGGATGGTTTCGCAGGCGTAGATACCATTGTAAATACAAGTGACGCGTTACACCGGCCTATGGGTCTTGCGACTGGGCCTGACGGGTCATTGTATATAACGGATTCCCGGAAAGGAAAAATCTGGAGGGTGATGTTTAAAGGTGATAAGGATGAATTCTCTACAGAACAATTGGCGAAAATGGAAAAACGAAAATCGCTACCCAATATAAAAATGCCTGATGCGGTGAAGGATGATCTTCAAAAAAATCTGGCGAAAGAACAAAAACTGTACAACACTTTTTGTGGAACCTGTCACCAACAAAACGGAAAGGGGGCGCGGGGCCGGATGCCGCCATTGGCCGCAAGCGATTGGGTGACAGGAAATAAGGAACGATTAATCCAGGTAGTCCTGAATGGTTTACAAGGCAGTATTGAAGTCAATGGAGATACTTACAACAGTGTTATGCCGGCCCATAGTTTTTTGTCTGACGATGAGATTGCCATCATTCTAACTTATATCCGCGGAAGTTTTGGTAACAAAGCCAGTGGGGTCACTGCGAAAGAGGTCAAAGCAGTTAGAAATAATAATTGAAAAGCAGACTCTGCAACGCTACCTATACACTATATCCCCATACCCTCTACCCCCTCTGCACTTTATACCTTATACCCTTATACCCTTATACCCTTATACCCCTATACCCGTATATCCCTATATCCCTCATACCCCTAAGACTTCGAGCACTCCACGAGCCAATCCCACGGATAAGGATCTTTTAACCAGGCAGGTGGTGAGGCAAATTCCGTTTCCCATGCATATTCAATTTTATCAATGGTTTGGATATTAAAGCCGGCCTCTTTAAAAATCACCTCAATTTCTGAATGGGAATAATGTTTGGTTGTGACGCCATCAATCCTGATAAGCCCTTGAAAGAGATCGCGTTTACTCCCACTGAAATAACTGAATTCCGTATCCGGAATGTCTCCTGGTTTTACTCCCTCTTTTTTGTTCCACTCGATCAGCCGCCAGGCGTAAAATAAAATAGAGTCCAACGAAGGCATTACGAATACGGCTGCAGATTTTTTTTTCAGGGATTTATAGGCATTATTAATAATAGCGATATTTTTTTCCAGATCAGGCAAAAGAAGCACGTTACAGCAAAATCCGAAGTCAGCAGGAGGCAAATCAAGATCCTTATCTGTCAGGTCGACTTTTTTAAATTCAATATTGGTGAATTGGTCGTTGGCCGCGATATCCAGACATTTATCTGAAATATCAACTGCTAACACCTTTTTAAAGGACGGCGACAAATAGCGAAATGCTTTTCCTATACCACAGCCCAGGTCAATGGCGTAATGGTTTTTATTTGAATACTTATCAAAATAAAAGGGAAGTTTCTTGTCTTTATCGCTCTTAAATACGTCAAATATTTCATCCTCATAGCTATGCGCAATCTTATTCCAACGCAATTCTTCATTCATAACAGTGGTGCAAGGTTAAACCAATGACCATTCAATATCGTTAAATGTAGTTGATCCCGAAAAGGATTCAAAAACTAATTCCGCTTTTAGTTTTAATAATATTTATCGGAAGAAAGTTTTAATACGTTTGTCGGTTGACAGGGGAGGGTCCATACTCACTTGATACGATTTCAGGAATCAAGCTGCTATCGTTATCATCATCGACGGTTCTGACAAAAGTTTCTTTTACACGCGATGAAATATTAAAATAAGGAATCCATATAACGGCGGCAACAATACTGCGTATGATATCCGAATAACTATCCGGGTTTGAGGAAAGGGTTGCATCAATCTGCATCGACACTACGGCGTCTACAATGGTTACGAAAGATGTGATAGCCAGATAAAATGTTATAAGCCGTGGAACTGACGAACGTTTTTTGAAAAACAAAATCAGAATCAAAACCGCAAACGGAAGGATGACCATATTGTAAACCTGTTCAAAAAAAATAAAAGCAAAGAGGCCATAACGCTTTAATCCCAAAAGATTGGACCAGGTTTTACTGTCGTAAACTTCAGGCATTTGAAACAAATCATACACAAGGCGAAAAGGTGTGATCATTAAACCCAGCGAAATGAGAATTAGCCATCCGCCAATTGGTTTTCCGGCGGAGGGTAGAACAGGTCTCGGATCGTAATAAAAATACATCCTTAGCGCAAACCAGATTCCAAAACCCAATGAGGCTATCGAAGTAATGATGCCCAGCCAACTTATGCCGCTTGGGATCGCAATCAAATTTTTATTGTAGGTAAGATTATAGGACAGATTATCCATCATCTGCTGATGGTCTGAAACAAATTTTTCAAAAGCCTCTACCGGTACGTAATTTTGTTTTGTTTCATAGTGGGTGTACAATGAAACCTCGCGATTGGCATAGGAAATGTTTCTTTCAAACTGGTAAAAATCTGATTCTATCATTTTCTCCGCCGGCTCGATAGACCATTCTTCCGGAACACGGATATGGATGTGATGATAATAGGAAACCGGATACGACAGCCGATAAGGCGCCGAGCGTTGGGAAGATTTGGATACACTGAAATAATGTTCCATTGTTTGAGGATATACTTCACAATACATTTGTTCCTCGTCCTGTTCATTCTGTTTCCAGAAAGAAGGTATTCTGTATTGCTCCTCCACCGAAAAAATGTTGTTTGCCCGATTATCGTGGGTGGTTATGGTATCGATCATTTCAACATCCGGGTACAGGTTACCGTAATAGGTAAGATAATTTTTCTGGATGGTTTCAAGACTGTTGCTTAAATATTCACTTCGTATAATATCAGCGTCAGAACCCCGGTAGGTAGTTCTTACATTTAAAATGGCTTCGCCGCCAAGGGCCGCCATTTCAAAAGTTTGCACTTCAGAAATATCAGAAGTGACAGGAGGTGGAAAATCTGTAAAATCAGTTGTCCTTTCGTGAATCACAAGCCCTTTACCATAGGTTGGAAAATAATTGCTTTCCAATGACCCACCCTGATTATTTATGGTGGGATCAATATAATAAGCAGTATCCTTTAATTTTATTTCCACGACACAATGATTGAACGCCTGTATGGAGGGTGATTCATTAACAATTTGATTCCGCAATACGGTATTCACCAGAACCGGGTATGCTTTTATTCCTCTCGCGCGAAGCATTTCACAGAGCAAAAGTGATTTATCCTTACAGTCTCCAAAACGCTGGTCAAACACTTTTACAGGGGCATGTGGTTTGTGGGAATTTAATCCCGTTTCAAACCCGAGATATCTGATTTCGTCCTGCACAAACCGGATTGCCTCCAGTGCATATTGCTCGGTGTCTCCTTCCTTAAATTGAGAACTCAGGCGTGTTTTTAATAGCAGACGGTCAGCGCTATCTGTGGCAAAATGTTTCGTTGCCCAAAGCGCCACCTGTTGCCACTTTTCAAAATCAGTAATCATGACAAATTGGTTGGGGTCATACCAATCCGGCGCATTATCGTCTATGATCAGGGCCTTCATTCTATTCAGAGACCAGCTGAATTCCTTGCCGAGATCAGTAATCTTAATTTCGGGTTTAACGTCTGCGTTCTGATACTTTACATGCGTTGGATGGGATTCGGGGATGACAAAACGCTGAAAAAGTTTTTCGTAAGGAACATTATAGTTGAAATAAATCTTTTTTGACAAGTGTCCACCAAACACGGGGTTATAGCCTCTTTTGGTATATGCGTACTCGATGATGTCACCTACTCTTATATCCGTTAAGTTAATGATCGCGGTCAATGACCCATCATATAAAAATCTATCCATACTCTGCTCTCGCTGGATGGTTCGAACAGGAGAGCGTAGCTGATGAATTATTTTTCCGTTTCGGTGTACGATCACCTGATTGAAAATTAATTTCTGAAAAGAAGGATCATACTCCACACTAATGTCAGACATCTCCTGAATGCCTTCATTGGTTAAGATTTTATAGGCATAATGGAAATAGCGCTCCTGTAGAATAGAATTTTCCTGTTCGTCAATCAGAAGGTAATACACACTGGATTCTTCTCCTGCCCCAGGCATAACATCCTTATTAAATGTTTGAGGGTTGATCCATGCTTTCTGTTTTTCAATCAGTACTTTGGAGGCCTGGGAATAAGCAAAGGATGGGATAAATAATGCAGTGGCTATAAAAATCGCCAGTCGATTAATTTTCATAGAGGGTTCGGCCAGGTACAATATCAAAGATATCAATTCCGTCCCTTGTGAACCCTACAAATGGAGAAAATTCCTTACACGAAGCATCTATAATTGCACTTTGATGTTGGCTATGTTGCTTTATTTTTAATACCTTGAAGAATGCGCTGTTTTTTTTAACATCACCTGACATGCGGTATTGTATAATATGTTTGACCGTTTGTTTACTTCCGTTCACCGCCCTTTGCCAGCATGTGAAAGTTCCTTTTGTGAAAGGCGTTTATGGAGACCCCGCAGCATTACTGGAGAAAGGTTTTACCTTTAAATCGCTGGGCATAAACGCGATTTTTGTAAGAAGCGCATCACTGGATACGGATTTATACGAAGCTGCAAAATCGGACAGCGTTCAGGTTTATGTTGAGTTTCCAACACTCAACGGTGCCGGGTACCTCGTGAATCACCCTGAGGCGTGGCCTGTGAATGAGAAAGGAATCCGGGCACCCGCTGCCGACTGGTTTATGGGAATCTGTTTGACAGACCCCGGCTTTCGTGATGACCGGATAAAAGAACTCAAAACAATTTTGCGGGAGTTTAAAGTAGATGGCATCTGGCTGGATTATCTTCATTGGCACGCGCAATTTGAAACTCCGGAACCCATACTGCCCGAAACATGCTTTTGCGACCGCTGTATTAAGCAGTTTGAAAAGGATGCAAACATTCAAGTTCCTGGTGGAGATATTAGCCAAAGAGCCACTTGGATACTGTCCCAAAAGGATTCATCATGGCGAGTCTGGAGAACTGAAATCCTGAACCACTGGGTACTTGAGCTAAAAACTGTTTTGAAAGAATCAAGACCCCAGGCCCTCCTGGGGATATACTATTGTCCCTGGTATCCTGCGGATTTCGAGGGAGCACAATACAGGATTTTGGGCCTTGACTTGAAAGCGCTGTCAGGTATCGTCGACGTGTTTTCACCCATGCTTTATCATACCATGATGAAAAGGCCACCCGCCTGGATTGAGGAGTACACCCAATGGTTGGGAAGCCAATCTTTTATGCAGGATCGAAAGACCCTTATTTGGCCCATCGTTCAGGCTGAAAACAAATCAGGCACGATCAGCACTCAGGAATTTAGCCAGGTAATGAGGGGGGGGTCTCGTTTGCCCTCCACTGGTATAATGATGTTCAGCCTGCATTCATTGCTCACGGAAACAAACAAACTGGAAGTGATGAAGGGTCTTTATCTGGAAAAAAATAAATAACTTGCCGACTTTTCATAAAACCGGGCCCATTTTCGGCAATTATTGTCTCAGTCACTTAAATTTTCCCGTAAAGCATGGTCAGTAGTCTGAATTTGGCGTTTAAATTCACTGGTATCATTATAGATGCACTTAAATCGGATGAAATGTGTTACATTCATGTGCAAATAGGATTCTACTTAAATTACCTTTAACAATGACTATTTTAAGAAGCTGGAGAGAACAAAAGATCATGCTCAAAAGGAGATTCCCCGATCTGAATGATGAGGATTTTACCTTTGAAGAAGGAAATAAGGAGACCATGCTCAAGCGTTTGGAAGCTAAATTAAATAAGAGCAAGGCCGAACTGGAATCCCTGTTTGCAGAGCTCCAACTGTATTAAGTACATCCCTTTACCGTATTTCCTGCGTTACCTTCCGGCGTAACCGCAAAAACATTTCCCCGGGTTTCTGCAAAAGAGCCTGTGAAACCATTATATTTCTTACTGTTTGATACGTTTAACTAACCCCACTTTTCTCATGAAAATGGCCGTGGCTTTGTTCGCGCTAGCGGGTGTCATCCTCGCATGCGAAAAAAAAATTGCAGAAAATAAGCCTGCAGCTGAATCCGTCACACTTCCTATGGAAGTTTCCTACCAGAGTACTCCTGAAATAGGCAGCATGAAAAATGTGCAAACCGTCATGGAATGGAATAAACGATTCTCTGAAATGAATCTGGATGTCGGCGACCTTTTGGCTGACACCGTTACTATACACTTCGCCGATGGTCTTGAAATGCATGCTTCCAGGGATTCTACTATTGCTTTTGTCTCGGCATATGCGGCTGACATGGCTAGTATTAAAATCACTTATACTGCGGTCGTTCCTGTCAATATGATCGATCAAAAACATGAATGGGTTTTTTCGTGGACGGACGAAACCTACAATCTTAAAAACGGAAAGGTTGAGCACAACTACCTGCATGAAGATTATCGCCTTGAAGGGGGTAAGATCCGGGAGGTGTTTCAATATGCACGGAAAGTGCCGGCGCCCGCGCTTGCAGAGAAGTAATAGCAAATAAATTTTAAAAATGAAGCCCTGTTTATTTCAGGGCTTTTTTCATTTATTAACCTTCTAAATTTAACGACAAGACTTCCCATGCGTGCTTCGCTTCCATTTAATAAACAATGAACACCTTAAAAATCATAGCGTTTTTAACGGTGGCTATTTACTGTGCTGCCATTTTGCTGCTCTACGCGATGCAGACTAAATTGATTTTTTATCCAGGCAAATTAGCCCAGGCTTATAAATTCAAAGCAGATTTTTGCGCGGAAGAAGTCTTTTTAGAGACACGTGACGGAGAACGGATCAATGCCTTGTTCTTTCCGGGTACACAAAAAGACGTCATTCTTTACTTCCATGGCAACGCTGGTGATCTGAGTGGCTGGCAATTCGTGGCTGAAGATTTTACCGTACTGGGGTATAATGTTATGATTATTGATTATCGCGGATATGGTAAAAGTTCCGGTGTTATTACTGAAGATGGATTATATATGGACGCCGTCGCCGGGTTTAACGGTTTGATAGCAAAGGGCTTTGAACCACAAAATATCATACTATATGGAAGGTCTGTAGGATGCGGCGTTGCTGTGGACCTTGCTTCAAAACAAATTTGTAAAGGTTTAATTCTCGAGGCACCCTTTTCCTCCCTTCTCACACTCTCGAATGAGAAATTACCGCTTTTGTTTCCCTCATTATTTATAAAATTCAAGTTTGATAATTTTCACAAAATAAATAAGGTAAGGTGTCCGGTCGCTTTTATTCATGGTTCCGAGGATTCACTAATCCCCGTGAAACATACTGAAATACTCTTCCATAAATTTAGCGGCAAAAAGACAAAGATCATCATTCCAGCTGCTTCCCATAATGACCTCAATCAATTTCCAGGCTATCATCAGTTTTTACGGAACACCTTATTGCATTTTTATTGACGGATTTTTCATGATCATCGAACAAGCAGATTAAAACACCTGTAGATTAAGATCAAATAGTAAATAATGTATTTGCCGTTGAAAAAATTTTAAATCAGCAATTCCTTAAACTTTCTTATTTTAGAGACTTAAGATTCTAACAATTCTCTGAAACTATGAAAAAGCTGAAAAAGTCAAATAACCTTGCATTCATAACCGTCATAACAGTAACCTTTGTTAGCCTTGCCGTAATCTACTCCCAGGCTCAGTCCCAGGTTAACGTGGGAGCAAAACCACCCAAGGGTGCCACCGTATATTTCGATGGAAGCCGAAAGATGCTGGATGAAAAATGGACCTACTGGAAAGGCCCGCGCTTTGCAGGAGAGTTACCCATTAAATGGACTATTGTTAAAGATCCTGTTGACCAGGGAATGGTTATGAATTCCAATGACCCTACTGCTGCCGGCGGTAAATATGGAAGCGCTGATATTGTTACTCAAAAAGAGTTTCGTGATTTCCGTGCACACGTAGAATTTCTGATCCAGTATGAAGGCGGAAACAGCGGAGTATACCTTCAGAACCGCTATGAGATCCAGGTGCTTGATGGCGATACAACGAGTCATGGCCTTGGTGCCCTTATCAATGAAACAAAGTCGCCTTACCATGCTTACAACGGTGTGGGTAAGTGGAATGCTTATGATATTCTTTTCAGAGCGGCAAGATTTAAAGACGGTAAGCTTACTGAAAAAGCC
>JAYSOP010000294.1:0-1882 GCA_043722905.1 Chryseolinea sp. | reverse complement strand
AGAGTTGGAATACGATGGACCCATCAAAGATTATTGCGGCACGTGCACCGCTTGCATGGACGCCTGCCCCACCGATGCCATTTCCGAACCGTATGTAGTAGATGGCAGCAAATGCATTTCTTATTTTACGATTGAACTCAAGGAAGAAATTCCAATAGAAGTAAAAGGCAAATTCGAAAACTGGATCTTTGGCTGCGACATCTGCCAGGATGTGTGTCCCTGGAATAGTTTTTCCAAGCCACATCAGGAGCAAAGGTTTAAACCACATCCTGATTTAGAAAACATGACCCAACAAGATTGGACAGAGATCACCGAAGATGTGTTTGAAAAGCTGTTCAAGAAATCTGCGGTTAAGCGCACGAAGTTGGAAGGGTTGAAGAGGAATGTAAGGTTTGTTTCATAATCCGTTACCGATCATAATACAATTAAAACTTCCAATCAGCTGGCTTCACGTTTGTAGAAACTGATCCTGGAAAGGCAATACGACAATCCTTTCCTTCGGCTCCTTCACGCTCTCCCTTGCAACCAACCCGCGGAACATAAATCTCCACGGGATGGGTATTTTTATCCAGGTATATCTGTCTTTTTGTGACTGCCGAGGCATAAAAAATCCCTTGTACACTTCTCACGTTATTTTTTTCAAAAAGGTTGGTTGGTATTTTCCCTGTGATGGGTTGAAACAAACTACCAGATGCATCTTTCTGAGATTCAATTGCTTTCCAGTAGTTGAATGCTGTTTTTGAAAGACTCATTTGAAGAATTTCGGCCCTGTATTTTTCGTAGAACGTATAAAAATTTATGGGCACTGTCCCCATTTCCACTTTTCTATATTTTCCTGAAGCTGAAATTTGCAAGTCACTTACTTTGGGTTTGACCTCTGGCGCTGTAACCCAACAACGGCAACAAGTACATTTCAGGCCAATGACATATTCGACTTTCCTTGTAATCGGATTGTACGCATAGCCTTCCTTTAACTGAGGTCTCCCATCCGGACCGATTACCCATGCATACCCGCTGCACTCAGCCGGACAATACGAGCAGCCCGGTGCAGTGCAGTAGGTATATTGAGGCACCGTCTCCACCACATAGGTTCCATTAAATTTCCATCGAAAATAATTATCTTCATCAGGGGTGTTATGGGCATCAATATAAATTCTATAGCGATAAGCCGTTGGAGCATCCACAGGTTGATACGATTCAAAATCATAATAGATGCTATCTACTGCACCGACAGGGTACATCTTATCTGGTAACGATTCGTAAATAAGCCCATCATGCATTTCTACTCTTATAAAATATTCGCGCCCTATAACACCCTGAATTCCGTTTGCCTTAGTTTGATAAATCCCTTCTCCTTTATCTTCCAATATTTCTAAGTTTCCCATGTTATCAAATATGGATATTTGTTTTGCAAAGGCTGGAATTCCTCGAGGCAAAGTAGCATCACTTTTGATAACGGTGCTCAGCTTGATGGTATAAGGACCTGGCTGATCTGTAATCAAGCCATCTACTACAAGGTCATTTGAGTATTGAATGGGAATGTCAAAATTGATTCTATCGATGCAAGCATCAATAAGAATCCAAATCAGAAAAAAAGTGAGATAGCGCTTCATGAGGTTCACCTGGAATAAATATAGCAAACATTCTATTCTGGAATCGTATTCAAGAATACGTGAGCCTGAAGGATGTTGTCAAAAATGACCATGAAAATAGTCATAGGTGGAAAACAAAAAAGCCATCGCTTTTGGGCAATGGCTTGATTATTAATGTGGGAGCTGAGGGGTTCGAACCCCCGACCCTCTGCTTGTAAGGCAGATGCTCTGAACCAGCTGAGCTAAGCTCCCCCTTCGTTTTGGGACTGCAAATGTAAAGCAGAAAATGA
>JAYSOP010000293.1:0-5454 GCA_043722905.1 Chryseolinea sp. | reverse complement strand
CTCAACTTTTCCGGTAATGGCGGGGATGACGCCAACAAAATCTGAAATGCGAATGGAAGCATTTTTCTCATTGTTAATAATGCTTCTTCGCTCCGCTGCTGCGATTAGATTTTCATAAGCGGAAATGGTAAGGCGTGCCGATACTCCGCTCTTCGCATCGACGTATTCGCTTTTCCGTGCTTCGAATGCAATTTGCTCAACGAGGTCTTTGGCAATCTCGTTGACGCTGATGGCCTGTTGAGATTCTTTCAATCGTGCTTCCTGCTGCGTAATACGTTTGCCAATATCCAAAGTTTTCGGATAATGTGTGATGATCTGGCTATCGATTCGGTCTTTTAAAGGCGTGACGATGCTACCGCGATTGGTATAATCTTCCGGATTAGCGGTAAATACAAACTGGATATCCAGGGGAAGCCTCAGTTTAAAACCACGAATTTGTATATCACCTTCCTGCAGAATATTAAAGAGAGAAACCTGAATGCGCGCCTGTAAATCGGGTAGTTCATTGATGACAAAAATACAACGGTTTGAACGCGGTATCAGGCCAAAATGGATAACACGTTCATCGGCATAAGGCAGTTTCAGCGCGGCTGCTTTAATGGGATCAACATCTCCGATCAGGTCGGCAACAGATACATCGGGCGTAGCCAATTTTTCGGTATACCGATCGTCGCGATGAAGCCAGCTGACGGGGGTATTGTCGCCAAGTTCCTTTATTTTATCTTTTCCAAATCTTGACAAAGGTTGTAACGGATCATCATTCAGCTCAGAGCCCTCGATTATCGGAACAAACTCATCCAGCAGGTTAATCATCAACCTGGCCAGTCTTGTTTTGGCCTGACCCCGCAGTCCTAATAAATTAATGTCGTGTCCCGCAAGGATGGCTCTCTCAAGATCAGGAATAACCGTTTCCTCATAACCCCATATACCGGAAAAGACTTGCTCTTTTTTCTTTAGTTTCCGGATAAGATTATCCCTTAATTCATCCTTGATAGGTTTTGCTTTATATCCGGACTTTCTTAATTCACCTAATGTTTTGAGGTTGGTCATCTTTGATAAGATCTTTTATGTAAGTGTTTTAATTAAATCGTTAAAGATTTTTTCGGCGGTTTCGCTTGAAATCTTCGAACACGAGGTTCCCTAGTCCTTGAAGGTTGCTATAATAGGCATTCCCGTTATTGGCTTTTGTAAATTCCCTGACAAAAGTTTTTAGGTAAGGATCAGTGGCAATCATGAAGGTGGTCACGGGAATCTTAATCTTCTTTAGCTGACCCGCAAGGTTCAGTGTTTTGTTGAGGATTTTTTCGTCCAGGCCAAAGGCATTTTTATAATATTTTATTCCCTCCTTGATACAGGTGGGTTTCCCGTCGGTAATCATGAATACCTGTTTATTGGAATTTTTTCGCCTGCGCAATATATCCATTGCCAGTTCCAGTCCGGCGACAGTGTTTGTATGATAGGGTCCGACTTGTAAATAGGGTAGGTCCTTGATTTCAATTTGCCAGGCATCATCACCGAACACGAGAATATCAAGCGTATCTTTCGGATATTTTTTGGTAATAAGTTCTGCTAACGCCATCGCGACTTTTTTTGCGGGGGTGATTCTATCCTCGCCATACAAAATCATCGAGTGTGAAATGTCAATCATCAGCACAGTGGAGGTTTGCGTTTTGAATTCGCTTTCCATCACTTCCAGATCGTCTTCGGTCAACAAGAAATTTTCTACACCGTGATTGATCTGTGCATTGCGCAGGGAATCGGTTATTGAAATCTGATCCAGTGTATCACCAAATTCATAATCCCTTTTTTCGGTGGTCTGTTCATCGCCTCTGCCACTGTGGTGGGTATTATGCTCTCCTGATTTAGTCTTCTTTAGTTTCCCGAAGATTTCTTCGAGGGCTGACTGCCGGAGATTCTGTTCACTCTTGGCATTGAGTTTAAATTCTCCTTTTTGCGCTTCTTCGGTGATATAGCCATTTTTCTTGAGGTCCTCGATAAAATCCCCGATACCATAATTTGGGTTGGTGAGTTTATACTGGCGGTCCACCTCTGTAAGCCATTGCAAAGCCTCCGCAACGTTACCGGAGGTAATCAGGATCAGTTGCATGAAAATTTTCAGCAGTTTGTCAAAATCGCTCCTGGCATTTTCGGGTGGTGGGGTAAATTTGGAAAAACGGTGTCCTGACATGGTAACGGTTTATGTTTAAACCATTAATTTGCGAAATCTGTTTCGGCTTCAAAATGTAAATTTTCACTATTGCGGCCTGAGCGCGTAAAATGATGGAATCAGGCAAAAAAAACCAATTTCTTATGCCGTCTAATGGCCGCTTGGGTTTTCGGGGCGAAAAAAGGTGCAGGAACGCCCCAAAAAAAACCACCGTTCCGGTGGTTCAACGCTTATCTGGATAGTGGATGTTTTGTTTTTATGTGCATGGTTCCAAACACATAATCCCAAAGGGGTGATGACACGCCAAACACCTGATCCCCATCCTTATAATGGTGTACACTATGGTTTACCCATAAAAACTTTAGGAAGTTTTTAGGTGGCTGATAAATATGCACCATATAATGGACGGAAAGGTAAAAGGCATATCCGACCAAAAATCCCGGTAGGAAAGCAAAAGTAAAATCACCCATGACGATACGGAAGAGCAACAATAAAACGGTAGCAATGGTAATGCTTAATATCGGAGGCATGGCCAACCTGTCTTTATCCTTCGGAAACTCATGGTGAACACCGTGCGCTTTATATTGAAACCTTTTCCGGAAATCAGTGTCCGTTTTTATATGGTACACATAGCGGTGCATCATATATTCGACCCATGTCCAGGAAATAAATCCCAGGAAAAACAAACCAATTGTGATGCCCGAGGAAAGTGAGGTACTAATAACGCTCCAATACAAAAGTGATGAGGCGTAGAGGATAAAAATCGTAATCGGAACCGCGACATGCGTTCGCGATAATTTTTCCAGTACAGGGTTTTTAAATAGTTTCTTTGTGCCCTTATTTTTCGGGGGAATGAACTCCTTACCGAAACCCTGATTGCCAGAAGCAAGGGTGTTTTTTCCGGATACAAGAATTTCAGCCATAAAATTAATTTTTTGCAAGGTTAACATTCGATGTTATATACCTATAAAGAGGTAGCACTTTGTGCACTTATTTTATCCATTACATATTCGTAATACGATTCATATAGGGGTAGGATGCGTGAAATGTCAAATTCTTTTGCCCTTTTTAAGGCATTTTCCTTGAACCTTGGCAAATTTTCCGGGTTCAGTACAAAAAGCGCCTTTTTTGACATATCATCAATATCGCCAATAGCACTTAAAAATCCCGTACCACCATGAATGTTTAATTCAGGTAAACCCCCTGTATTGGTTGAAATTACGGGTACCTCGCAAGCCATTGCCTCCAGGGCAGCCAGCCCGAAACTTTCTTTTTCAGAAGGCATCAAAAACAAATCCGCAACTGAAAGCACCTCCTCCACCGCCTCCAGTTTTCCCAGAAATCTGACATCATCGGTAATATGCAACTCCCTGCATAATTCTTCTGCATTATCTCTCTCAGGGCCATCACCGATCATGAGAAGTTTTGCCGGGATCTGTTTCAGAATATTGCTGAAAATTCTGATCACATCGGGTACGCGTTTTACTTCCCTGAAATTTGAAGTATGAACAACAAGTGATTCGCCGTTAGGGCAAATGGCTTTTTTAAAATGATCTTTCTTTTGTTTTTTAAATTTTTCCAGGTCAATAAAGTTGGGAATGACTTCGATGTCGTTGGTAATTTTAAATGACTGATAAGTTTCCCGGCGCAGATCCTGCGATACTGCGGTCACACCATCGGATTGGTTTATACTAAATGTCACAACGGGTTCGTAAGAGGCATCCTTGCCTACCAGTGTAATGTCTGTACCATGGAGGGTGGTCACAACAGGAATAACGATACCATGGGTTTTTAAAATTTGTTTGGCCATATAGGCAGCGGAGGCATGCGGGATGGCGTAATGAACATGCAGCAGGTCGAGCTTTTCATTTTTTACCACACTTACCATTTTGCTTGCCAGAGCAAGTTCATAGGGAGCGTATTCAAAAAGGGGATAGGACCTTGTGTTTACCTCGTGGTAAAAGAGATTTTCATTCAGAAAGTCCAATCGACTGGGTTGGGAATAGGTAATGAAATGAATTTTGTGCCCTTCCTTAGCCAGCGCTTTGCCGAGTTCAGTTGCCACAACACCACTGCCACCAAAAGTGGGATAGCACACGATTCCGATTTTTATCTCATCCACGAGGATATTGGTTTAAAATATGGTAACCAGGCAATCTCAATAAAAGTCGCAAAACCCCTGAATTTATTGTCCTAAATATAATTTTACTGGTTAATAAGGGGATTGTGAGGTTTTGCAATAATTGAAAATAGCCTCATAAATCACATCCTGTATCCGAGAACGGATATTGCCCTTGATTAGTTTATCATTTCGGTCAGGGAATACCCGGTTTGAAACAAATATATACACCAAATCGAATTCGGGGTCGACCCACAAACAGGTGCCCGTAAAACCTGTATGGCCAAATGTTTGCGGTGAAGCAAATATTGATGTCGGACTGTTCCATTCGCTTTGCACTGGCTTGTCCCATCCCAGGCCCCGACGACTGGAATGAAATTGTTTATCTGTGAAAAGTTTAACTGTTTCCGGTTTATAATATCGGATTCCCCCATAGCTACCTTGCTGTAAAAGCATCTGTCCGAGTTTTGAAAGATCATTGGCCGTCCCAAACAGCCCCGCATGTCCACTTATACCGCCCAGCATGGCCGCGCGCTCATCATGCACTGTACCGATCAACAATCCTTTTCGAAAGACGGTATCGAGTTCCGTTGGTGCTATACTCAGGGATGAGAATCGTTTGAGAGGTGTATAACCCAGCCTATAAGCGCCCAGGGGTTCATAGAAATTCTGCTTTAAAAAATCATCCATGGGCTGATTCAAGATTCTTTCGGCCAGTTGCTTGAACATCATAAAACCCAGATCACTGTACCGGTAAGGATGCGGCGTTCGATCGGGTTTTTCCAAAAGTTTGGAGCTTCTGATCCACGACCAAACCGAATCCTTTAGAATGTTGGATCCAAATAATTTTCCTGATATCTGCAATGGATAATGGATACTCTCCTGCACATTGTAATACTGGGGAAGGGGAGAAACGCCTTCCAGCGTAAGGGGCCATAAGGGTATAAAGGGCATCAAACCGGATTGATGGGTTAGTATATCAATGATGGTGAGATCCTTTTTATTAGTGCCTTTTAATTCAGGAAGGTATACCGAGATCTTTTTATGGATGTCAATCAGGCCTTTCTCTTGCATAAACATTACCGCCTGAAGGGTAGCCGAAACTTTTGTGAGTGACGCGAGATCGTAAATGGTTTCCCCGGTGACAGGCTGCTGTTTGTCATAGGTC
>JAYSOP010000292.1:0-1646 GCA_043722905.1 Chryseolinea sp. | reverse complement strand
CCGAAAGACCCGGATACGTTTGTGATCATCATGTGCTTAACCTTAAATCCGATTTCGCTATGTGTAGGATCAAGATTCCATTTTGTTTTTGTGATTGTTTGCGTTTCCATAGTTTCATTTTTGTTTTGATAATACAAAGCTAGGAGCTCCGGTCGACTGAAATCGTTGAACTAGATTAAGAAAATTTGTATTTTTTGAAAAATAACCGGGATCTTTTTAATCGGGGATGGTGTGAATCCGGCATTCCCGCACGGTCATTTTTCCAGATAAAATCAGGTAGATTGGATTTTACTTAATCTAGTTCAAGGTTATTTGTCTTCGTTGATGGTAAATTTACAGAGCAATTGAGTTTTATAAGCATCGATTATGGAAAACAAGGTCTTAGGCATACATCACATAACAGCAATAGCGGGAAATGCAAAGCGCAATTTTTCCTTTTATACCAGGGTTCTGGGTCTGAGGTTTATTAAGAAGACTGTAAACTTTGATGACCCTGGTACTTATCACTTCTACTTTGGCGATGAAGTGGGTACCCCGGGAACCATCCTTACGTTTTTTCCCTGGGAAGGGATAACAAAAGGTAAACAAGGAACTGGTATGGCAACTGAAATCGGGTACTCAGTCCCGACGAAAAGTTTTGATTTCTGGATGGACCGATTAAAAAAGTTCAACGTAAACATACTTGCCAGCGGATCAAGATTCGGCGAACAGTATCTTTCCATTGAAGATCCTGACGGGTTGCCATTGACTTTCATAATATCCCATTCACCCGACGAGCGCAAACCGTGGCAAACCGAAGAAGTGACAGCGGAGGTTGCGACAAAAGGGTTCCATAGTATCTCCCTTACCTTGAAGTCAGTAGAGTCCACGGGTAAGGTACTTACCGAAATATTGGATTATTCCTTTTCCGGGCAGGAAGGAAACCGCCATCGCTTCACTAGCCAAACCGTTAAAAATGCCGCTGTTATCGATCTCCTGGAAGCACCCAAAGGACCGAGAGCGATTAATGCGGGCGGAACCATTCATCATATCGCTTTTAGGGTGAAAAATGAAGAAGTATTAATGGACTACCGGGAAAAAGTGGTCAGCAAAGTTTTGAGTATTACGCCAAAAATTGACAGGAACTATTTTTTCTCTCTTTATTTTAGAGAACCAGGAGGTGTATTATTTGAACTCGCAACAGATAATCCCGGATTTTCAATTGATGAGTCAGTTTCAGAACTGGGACAACATTTAAAATTACCTCCGCAATATGAAAGCAATCGCGCGGAAATTGAAAAGATTTTACCAGTCTTAATATAAATCAGTTGCTGATATATAGATATGTATTAAGATCATCTTTCTGTTATTTTCATTAGAATATATTTATGGGAGATATCCGGTTAAAACTTAATGATGTTGGACGTGGCGCATTTGTCATCGAAAGCGAAGGAGAGCCGGTAGCAGAGATGGTGATCGGTATTCAAAACGGGAACTTGACGGTATATCATACGGAAGTAGCAGAGATATTAAAGGGACAGGGTATAGCTTCAAAATTATTGTCAGCTATGGTTGCGTATGCCAGGGAAAAAAAATTAATGGTAATCGCGTTGTGCCCATACGTGCTCGCGCAATTTAAAAGGCATCCTGAACTGTATGTGGATATA
>JAYSOP010000291.1:0-7516 GCA_043722905.1 Chryseolinea sp. | reverse complement strand
GCGTTCAAAGGAGGAAGATTGATAGACTTTGTTTTGTATACCCTTTTTACGACTGCGCTTTTATACACACATTATTATGGGTTGGTGATTTATGGCGTTCAGGCAATTGCTTTCCTGGTTCTTTTAATTTATCGGAGGGATAAAAAATTCCTCATCGGGTCAATCGTTTCCGGAATCTTGATTTTAGTCCTATTTATTCCGTGGCTGCCTGTGATTCTAAGCGATTTGGAAATTTCTACTTTTTGGATCAAGGAACCATCACCCATTTTTGTAGCCGAATATTTTTATTACTATTTTGGTAAAGACACCTTGGTTTCGGGAGTATTCATTTTCCTTTTGATCTTGTTTTTTAAATTTCAGATCGGGCGAAGCAAATTGCAAGGAGACCAATCAGCGGTCCACATGACGCTGATGGTTTGGCTTATTTTTTCATATCTGATACCGTATGTAAAATCTGTTGTCGGTCCACCGATGCTGCATGTGCGGTATACAATTGTTTCTTTACCCGTTTGGTTCTTAATTTTTTCTTCCGGTTGGGGTCATATTAAGAACCTCAAATTGAAGTATGCGATTGTGGTTGTGGTAAGCTTATCAATGTTTCTGAATTTGATTTTTATCAGGAAACATTACGTGAAGATTGATAAGCAACAGTTCAGGGAAGTGAGTAGTCTTGTTAAGACAAGGAATGAGGGTAGGCTTCCCATATATTCCGCTTTTCCCTGGCATTTTAATTTTTACTTCAGGGACTATCCGGTGAAACCCCGCGAATTGAAATTGACAAATCTTGTACAGGTTGATAATTTCTGGTTATTACATGCAGAATTTTTCTCTGCGAATGAAAAAGCGGATATTATAAACAGTCTTGAAAGGAATTTTGAAATAATTGAAAGATACCCATTCCATAAAACCGAGGCACTTTTGATGAAACGGGTAAAAAAATAAATTTACTTCGTAACCGACCTAAATCTCTCCATTTTTTACTTGCGGATCCTTACGGATATAATAATCAGCGAGAAATTTTTCGAGAATTAAACAGAATATGGTTGCCAGGAAAATGATTGCCGGAAGCAAATAGGTGTCGTCTATATTCCTGAATAGGATGGCCAGTCCTATAAAAAATACATGGACAAGCGTTAGAATAAATACCGCCTGACTGTGACTTAAATTTAGTCTAACCAGGGCATGATGTATATGTCTTTTATCGGCCTTAAACGGGGAAATGTTTCTGTAAAGCCTTATTACTATTATTCTAAAAGTATCGATGAGAGGAATAATCATGACGCAAATGGCTGTGCCAGCAGAAGAATTAAACTTAAGGAAATGATCAGAATTAAGACTATGATTAACGTTAATAAACTGAATCATCAATATTGCTAAAAGGGTACCAATGACAAGGGATCCGGTGTCTCCCATGAAAATCGTTGATGGCTCCCAGTTTTGGAAAAGAAACGCCAGAATCCCTCCGGCAAGGGCAAAACTTAAAACGGCGTATTGGTAATTTTCTGTAAAGAAAAACCAGCAGCCGAAAATTAATGTGGCGATAAAAGAAAAAACTCCCGCCAGCCCATCAATTCCATCGATCAAATTCAACGAATTAGTTATTAAGACAATGGTTATTAACGTCACGAGATAGCTAATGGCGGTGGGAAATTCTATGTCAATAGAGAAAAAATAAAATGATGTTAACCTGATATCCAACACAAAGAATATAAGGGTAGCGGTGATCCATTGGGCGATGAGTTTTGCCAGTGGCTTGAGGTGAATTAAATCATCTAACAGGCCTATTATAAAGGGTATAATGAGTACGGGAAGAAAAAAAAATGTATTTGACCACTCTGTTTGGTCCGTAAAGCAGAGCGAACCAATGGTAAAGCCAAAAAAGATGGCTACTCCTCCTAAAGACGGTGTTACCTTTTTATGGATCCGCCTTCGGCCAGGATGGGCCATAAATTTTTTTTTTTGGCGAATCTGATAATAAATGGAAGGAAGGCAAAAGATACCAGGAAAGATGTTAAGCCCGCGAGAAAGGATGGAATCATACTCCGATCAAAAACCTAAGCTAAACAATTTTAATTAGGGTACGAATTTCAGATGGCTAATATGCCTGTTGATCATCCTTGATAAAGGAGATTATAGTAGCAATCACAATTTTAAGGTCCAGAACGAATGACCAGTTCTCAATATAGAAACGATCCAGTTTTACACGGCCACTCATAGAATGATCATTGATTGTTTCACCCCGGTAACCTTTGGCCTGTGCCAAACCTGTGATACCGGGTTTTATATAATGTCTGGCCATGAATTTTTCAATTCTTGGAGAGAATTCTTCATTCAATTTAATTGGATGCGGCCGCGGACCGATGATTGACATTTGTCCTTTCAAAACATTAATAAACTGGGGGAACTCATCCAGACTGCTTTTACGCAAAAATTTTCCAATCCAGGTAACCCTGGTGTCATTCTTGGTAGCTTGCTTAAACTCTGGATGATGCACAATCATTGTCCGGAATTTAAGGCAATTAAATGGTTTGTTCCCCTTACCAGAACGCTTCTGCTTGAAAAATACTGGTCCTTTCGAATCGAGCTTTATCATTAAAGCAATAATGGGAATCATCCAGGACAACACGAACAATATGACCATACTGGCAAAGATCACATCGAAAACCCGTTTTATGACTTGATTACTCCTTTCATCAAGGGGTACCGCCGCTACATTCAGTACAGGTATATTATCATACCTTTCAAGGTATACACCGCGCGAAAAAAATCCGCGATAGTCAGTGATGAGTTTAACTTTAATCAGATTTGAGAGGCCGTAATCTATCAGATATTTTACCTTGCTATTGTCAGTATACGGCAGGCAGCAGTAAATTTCATGAACGTCATTTGCTTTACAGAAAGAATCGAGATCCTCTATGGGGTTTACTTCTCTGTTTCTTATTTTTTCATCAAAGTAACCCAGGAAACGATAGCCAAATTCAGGATGCAGCCTAAAAAATTTTCGCATTTCCCAGGCAAGGTCTCCAAATCCCACAATGACTACGTTTTTGAAATTCAACTTTTTGTTGACAAATAGCTTGTTAAAGTAGAAGTAGATAATCCTCCACACAAATAACAGAATCACGGAAATACAAAAAGTAAGCAGCAGGTGTGCCGATCGGGTTACGCCAGCATTGATGAGAAATAAGATTCCTGCAACAGTCAAAAAATGGATAAAAAAGAAAACGAGGTGGGCTCTCAATATCTTTGCGAAACGGGAGACACGCGAAAATTTATATGGGTTGAATAATACGGCAAGGACCAACCAGGCTATATTAAGGCAGGCTAAAAGAATCAATAATTGTTTCGAAAAAAATGGGTAGGTCGGCAAGAAAACCCAGGCAATAAAGGCAGCCAGGTTCAAAATACCCAAATCGCCTAGTAAAAAAATAAACCTAAGGTTTCCTGAGAGGGATTTCCGCATTACTTGAAAATTAAACTTCTAGCACAATCAGGGGTTTGACACCATCTGAACTTAAAAAGTTGGAACGGCAAAGATAAAAAAAATGCGAACAATCAAACTAAAGTTGAACTCG
This sequence comes from Chryseolinea sp., assembly GCA_043722905.1. Lineage (GTDB taxonomy): Bacteria > Bacteroidota > Bacteroidia > Cytophagales > Cyclobacteriaceae > Chryseosolibacter. Next base: position 3,941 of record JAYSOP010000291.1, on the reverse strand, counting down.
CTACCAAACGACCGTTAGTCTTAAGAAAAGCAATTGCCAGTTTCTACAATAAATTTCTACAATAAAAAGGAGAGACCTTCAACTGCTACGGCTATTTTGAAACTTGCCCAACCACTTCAGCTTGAGGGTCAGGTACATGAACAAAGTATTGTATATGAAATATCGTCTAAATAATCTGTTGGGTTCCTGAGAAAGCCTGAATAACCACTCGAGGGAGAACTTGCGCATCCACATCGGAGCTCTTTTAGCAATTCCCGCATATACAGGGAAGGCACCACCAACACCCAGGAGCATAGCGTTAATCTTGTTAGAATGATCAGCCATCCATTTTTCTTGCTTGGGGCAACCCAGCGCAACAAAAACCAATTGAGCGCCAGAGGAATTGATTCGGTTGATATAATTTTCATCGTCAATAGACTTGTCAAAGGGTGGAGAAAACAAGCCGGCGATTTTCAGTGTCGGAAATTCTTTTTGAGTTTTGATTCGAATTCTTTCCAGAAGCTCATTGCTAGTTCCAAAAAAGAAAACTTGCAGGTTGGAGATTTCAGATAATCTGAGGAGATCAGGAAAAGCATCCATACCGGCAATTCTTTCCTGTGATTGACGATAGAAGGAGTACAATGCATTAACCACGGGCATACCGTCTGGAAGCACAAGTGTTGCACAATTTACCTGGTCGCAGAAAGTTTTATTTTTATGGGCTTCAATAATCATGTGCACGTTTGCGAAACACACATAACCCGGGATTCGATTTTTACTTTTTTCAATGATTATTGTTAATGCCTCATTGTATTTGACTAAATCGATGTTCAGTGAAATTATTTTCTTTGTTAATCTCTCTTTTTTTTGGTCCATGCTTTTTCGGTGAACAAAAGTATCAATTTAGTCTTTTGAATTCCTTGAAAAACCTTAAGAATTACCCGATAGTAGTTTGACGAAATGGGCCCGAGGATTCAACATTAGGTAATTCCTCTCGAATTTTGGAATTAAAAAAAATATAGCTCAAGACAATAAAAAATATGGTCCCTTTATTGATAACGAGCATCGCTTCGGTTATGCAGGCTAGTATAAAAAGCAGTAAAAACGAGAGATAGAGGAAATCCTGCCTATTGAAACCTTCCTTGACCTGTATGTAAAATATAAAGAGCAACAAAGAAAAGCCAATGAGGCCTAAATTAAGGGCAGTTTGAAGGTATTGGTTGTGCATATTAAATTCAAGACGAACTCCTTCCGTATACTTGTGCTCAAGAAATTTTTTATTGAGTTCGGATTGATGGTCCCCCGTGCCTACGCCGAACAAGATATTTTCCCGAATCGCTTCTATTCCAGGTATCCATATATGTGTTCTTGCGAAATAACTTCCATAATTGGAACTATCGTAATTATCTTTAAGCATATCCATGAATCGGGTTTTAACTACCGGATTCAGCATTACAAATACCGCAAAAACAAAAGGAACTAACGCAGCAAGAATGTACATGTTCTTTGATCTCATCTGACGACCATATAGGATCAGGTTAATCAAAATAGTAAGTATTAAACCAACCATAACAGTTCGTGCTCCCAGCGCGACGATAACAACAAGAAAGTAAACGAGCAGAAGTGCAACAAAGAAAATTTGCATTCTGGAAAGCGTTTGATATTTTTCTTTCAGCATATCCAATAGGATCAGAATGCAAAAGCTTAAATAAAGTGCAAAGTAAACAGCCTGCATGCCAATGGGCTCTGATACTCTGTCATGGGAAAAAAGCCACTCATGAAAAAACTGGTCATACAGCGTTATGCTTTCGTGTAAATTAACACCAATACAAATTAGCGAAGCAATAAAACAACTGGTGACAAAAGATAGGAATATGCTTTTTCTAGCGGATGGACTGATTTTAAAATCCAGGAAAATAATAGGTAATAAAATAAAACTCTGATGTTTGTCAAGTGTAAAAATTCCGATTTTCAGATTTTGTCGCTCCGTGTAGAATAAGCCCAGAACTTCAAGAAAAAAATAGCCAATAATTAATAGTGACAATTTGTTGACCCGTAAAGCATGCCATCGTTTTTGGGTAATAATGTTTAACAGCGACGAAGTAGCAGCTAGTCCTATCAAGACGTTCGATATCTTAAGGTAAAACGGAAGTGACGCCACTAATAGCACTAAAATGATCAATTGGATTTTATTATAGTTTGTCACAAATGAGTTTAGATTTAATAAATTAACTTTCATATTCATTTATGGCTGTTTGATAAATATTAATTAAATTATTGTAGTTGGTCTCGTGGGTATATTTTTCTGTATAAGTTTTTCTGGCGTTCTGATAAAGGTGTTGAAGTGACACGTGCTGTAAATGAAAGTTACGAAGCGTATTTTTAAGCGCCAGAACGTCATTTGTTTTAAAATGAATTCCATTATACCCGTCCGAAACAATTTCGTTTAAATTGCCCCCATTGGAAATGATAACAGGGGTTCCGGTTGAAAATGCCTCAAGGATGGTGACTGGCAGGCATTCGTACCAGACAGAAGGAAAAACCATGGCCCTGCATTTTTTCAAACGCGAAATAATATATTTTTTATCGCGATACCCGGAAAACTGGATGTTTGAATTGAGAGAGGCTGTTTCTTCCACAAGGGGCTTGAGCGGGCCATCCCCTATGATCTCGAGCTGTAAATCCGAGCGATCAAAAGCTTTCAAAAGAACTTCAATCCCTTTTTCTTTTGATAACCGGCCGATAAATAAAAAATAGTCCTGTCTTTCTTCATAAGGGTAAATTTCTGTGTCGTCAACACTACTTGGCTTTACCACTATTCTATCAGGGGAGAGTCTAAGGGAAGAATTGATATACTTTTTTCTTCCAAATTCGGTTACTGCTATGAATCGTGTTACTTTTTTGTTCCAGGTGTCCATTAGTTTGTGGATACCTGTGGTCATTATGAGGTGTGCGGATTGGACCCTTGAGTTACGATGACACTTATACCTAATTCCGTAAGACGGAAATTTTTTCTGAATGCAAAGTTCACACGGTTGCGAATTCCGCATTAATAGGCCGCTGGCACAGATGAGCCTGTAGTTCTGGAGGGTAGCAATGATAGGTATATTATTATTCTTAGCAGAAAAAAAAATGGAAGGCGAAGCGAGATAAAAGAAATTGTGAACGTGAATGATATCAGGTTCAAAATCATGGATTACGGTATTCATCAGCCGTTCTGATCTCTTATTATAAATCAGTTCGTAGGCGAGTTGCAATTTTGCTTTCAGGCCAATAATTTCCTTGTTATCAAAGACCAGCGATTTGACAGCGTGGCCGTATTTTTTTAGAAGTTCTTTTTCCGAATCAAAAGTAGCATCTTCTCCGCCGTATTGTTGGTACCGATTATGTACGAGCAGTATCTTCATCTTTGTTTTTCTACAACAATTACCAGGTTATGGAAAAGGTCCTGCCTTTTGGGGAAAATGGCAGCGATACAAAACCCAAGTATGTTAAGTGGGGTGATCAGTATCAATGTGCAAAGGGTATTCCAAATTTTATTTTTTGTATGAAATAAGGTGTAAACATATAAGGCGAATAACTGGATAATACACTCTAAAAAATGGCCGTTCTTTTCTAATGATAAAATATGAAACCCTTTTTTCTCCAGGATAGTGCGTATGGCAAATGAGGTATAGCGTGCATAGTCATAAGGGACTTCATGTTCGGGCCACGCAAAAGGCACTGTAATTAATCCGCGTCCTCCTGTTTTTGTCACCCGGTTGATCTCCTGTATTATTTGCTCAAGGTTAAAAAGGTGTTCAAATACTTCACTGCATAAAAAACTATCGAAAGTTTCATCCGGGAAAGGTATGGTCTTGCCATCGTAAAACACATCGATCTCCGAATTAGTGTGAGAATGTCCGCTTACCTCTATGTCAACTCCGATGTACTTGTCAACTCGAATAAGATTTCTGTAGGGT
>JAYSOP010000290.1:0-3027 GCA_043722905.1 Chryseolinea sp. | reverse complement strand
TGATAATCTGCGTAAAAACGGACTAGTGATACGTGTCATGTTGCAAAAACCCGTGATGTTAGATGTGACGTTACCTTCACGCTCAGGAAAAAAAATGTCGGATATTCAAGATGATTTAACACCCATCGCCAAAAATATCATCTGGCTTAATATTTCAAACAATGGCTTTACAGAAAAGGATCTGATTATTTTGAAAGACATGTCCAATCTGGAAAAAGTGCGACTGGAAAAAAATCCAATTTCGGATGGTATTACTGCTCATCTGGAAGGGTTGCAATTTCTGGAAGCGGTAAATCTGAATGAAACGAAATTGACCAATGCCGGTTTGAACAGATTACAACAAAATCCTGCTATCAAAAGAATTTATACCTGGAAAACAATGTGTGATAACCTTAATTAATGGGTTAAGAACAATGGCGAGGCGCTATCACGCGGTGTCAAAATTTAGACCACCTGGTTGGAGGAATGATACAATTATTGCTTTTATTAATTTAATTACGTAAACTTTATCCTCAACCTATTTTTACTTCGATACATTCAACTTAAACGAAACAATCATGGCCAGCAACAAGGGAGTAGCCTACATTAAACCCGGTGTAGTAGAAGTGCAAAACATAGATTTCCCGAAACTTGCTCTCGGGGATCGTAAATGCCACCACGGCGTTATTTTAAAAGTTGTTACGACAAATATTTGCGGTAGCGATCAGCATATGGTGCGCGGAAGAACTACGGCACCTGCTGGCCTGGTACTAGGACACGAAATTACTGGTGAAGTGATTGAAGCGGGCAGGGATGTGGAATTCATTAAAGTAGGGGACCTTGCTTCTGTGCCGTTTAACATTGCCTGCGGGCGATGCCGGAACTGCAAGGAAGGTAGAACCGGTATTTGCCTGAGCGTTAATCCAGCCAGACCAGGTGCCGCTTATGGGTATGTGGATATGGGGGGCTGGGTAGGAGGTCAGGCCCAATATGTCATGGTGCCCTATGCGGATTTTAATCTTCTGAAATTTCCCGATCGAGATCAGGCTATGGAAAAAATCAAAGACCTGACCCTCTTATCGGATATATTTCCAACCGGTTACCACGGGGCTGTAACAGCTGGTGTGGGCCCTGGCTCTATCGTTTATGTTGCAGGGGCTGGACCTGTTGGATTGGCGTGTGCAGCTTCTTGCCAGTTGCTGGGAGCGGCATGTGTCATCGTAGGCGATATGATACCCGAACGATTAGCGCAGGCACGAAGCTTCGGATGCGAAACGATTGACTTGAGAAAAGATGTTCCGATTGCCGATCAGATTGCTGCCATTATTGGCGTACCTGAAGTCGATGCTGCTGTGGATTGTGTCGGATTCGAAGCGCGCGGACATGGAAATGATTGCGGACATGAACATCCCGCTACAGTGCTGAACACCGTGATGGACATTACACGGGCCGGAGGTGCCATTGGTATTCCAGGACTTTATGTGACGGGTGATCCCGGTGCGAAGGATGAAAAAGCCAAGATAGGAATGCTAAACATACGGATTGGATTGGGCTGGGCTAAATCACATGCTTTCTTTACGGGACAATGTCCGGTGATGAAATATCATCGTCAATTGATGCAGGCCATTTTGTATGATAAGATACAGATTGCAAAAGCAGTCAATGTTCAGGTAATCAGCCTGGAAGATGCGCCACAGGGTTATAAAGACTTTGACAAGGGGGCAGCTAAGAAGTATGTGCTGGATCCACATGCGATGGTCGCTTAGTGTTATAGCAATTTAAATTATTCAACATACAGTGTTGGTTACTCTGGAAATCCAATATCACAAAGAAATCACAGAGAAATCACAAAGGTTCACAAAGAGATGCCTTCAATATAAACTGTGTCTGTGCTTCAGCACACTAGTATGCTTTCTTTGTGGTCTCTTAATAGTTGCATTTTTGGTTGATTAATTGCCTGACTAACACGAGCTGGATCAGGCATTGATCATTCAAAGTCGGTTAGTTCGATATCGCAGAGTTGAAAGACAGAAAGCGCAACAAAAAAAATGTCTTTGTGTAACTTTGTGCTTCTTTGAGTTCCTCTGTGTTATTGCATTTGAATTATGTTGCTAAATTAATGGGTCGCTACACTAGTTAAGGTGCAACAAGATCTCACCGATACAAACGCATCGCCAGGAGCATTTAGTTTAAGAACCAAAAAGTGGCATCACCTTGCTCAAGTCGCGAACGAAGGAAGAGGATCCAGGAAATACAAAAATCTTAGCTGATCTATGATAGACATTTTTAAGGGCTTGAAAATGCGTGGCTTCACGGTTTTCTTTTTTTGTGTTTTACTGCTCGCAAGTTATGGTTGCCAAACGGACCACCCGGTAGATAACTCAAATGTCTCCCCGGAAAATGCCCTTCGTACTTTTCAAGTGGCACCCGGTTTTCAAATTGAATTAGTAGCGAGTGAACCACTGATAGAAGACCCGGTGGCCATGGAGATAGATGTCTATGGTCATCTGTATGTGGTTGAAATGCGTGGTAATCCATTTAACAAAAGTGGAACAGGAAAAGTAAAATTACTCACGGATTCGAATGGTGATGGTACTATGGACAAGAGCACGGTCTTTGCAGATTCACTCATCATGCCCAGCGGGGTAACCAGTTGGAAGAGGGGAATCTTAATAACTGATCCACCTCATGTTCTATACCTGGAAGATTCAAATGGAGATGGCCGTGCTGATATCAGAGAAGTTCTGCTCACCGGATTTGATTCCACGGATCTCGAATCGAACGTGAATAATCCAGTATATGGGTTAGACAATTGGATCTACCTTGGCAATGGACCGGGGAGCGGTGAGGGGGATATATACTATTCCGGAAAACCAGAGGGCCCACGGATCCCTGATAACGCCAGTGGCCACATGATCCGTTTCCGGCCAGAAGGCAGTCAACTGGAGATGACCTCTGGTCAGACGCAGTTTGGTCATAGCTTTGATAACTGGGGTCATCACTTTCTGGTAAATAACTCAAATCATATTTATCAGGAAGTGATCGCAG
>JAYSOP010000289.1:0-4050 GCA_043722905.1 Chryseolinea sp. | reverse complement strand
CAAGGTGGGAGTGGATGATCTTTTTGACATAAATCAAGCCAGTTTGACTAAAAACCTTTATTCAATCTATCATTTAAATGCCAAACTTTCTGGAAATGCTCCTTTAAACTTCGTGGATTATGATTTGTCCTACAAAAAGCTAAATTGTTGATATTATGAATTTTGATAAATATACAATCAAGTCTCAGGAGGCGATACAAAAATCTGCTGAGATAGCGATTGCCCTCCATCACCAGGCGATAGAACCCGGGCACTTATTAAGAGCTATTATCGAAACCGATGAAAATGTAATCACCTATCTCAGTAAGAAGCTGAATATAAACCGGACATTGCTGGATGCAAAACTTTCGGAGGTCCTTCAGAGCTATCCGAAAGTATCCGGACAACAGCCCTATTTATCCGCGGCTTCTAATACAATTCTGCAACAGGCGGAAAAGGAATTGCGTGAATTCAAGGATGAATTTATTGCGGTAGAACATCTTCTACTGGCCATCCTTCAAACCAAAGATAAAGTTTCTTCCTTCATGAAAGATGCGGGTTTCGACCGATCAGGTTTGATAAAGGCTATCAAAGAATTAAGAGGAGGATCCTCGGTAACAGATCAGAACGCTGAAGCAAAATACAAGTCACTCGAGCGATTTTCTAAAAACCTTAATGACCTGGCTAAGAAAGGTAAAATAGATCCTGTGATCGGCCGGGACGAGGAGATCAGAAGGGTGCTTCAGATACTTTCGAGAAGAACCAAAAACAATCCTATCCTGCTGGGTGAACCCGGCGTCGGTAAAACAGCCATTGTTGAAGGTCTGGCGCAACGGATTGTTGATGGAGATGTTCCTGAGAATTTAAAATCGAAAATGATTATTTCCCTTGACATGGGTCTCCTCATAGCAGGGGCAAAATATAAAGGAGAATTTGAGGAACGTCTGAAATCTGTCATCAAAGAAGTGACCGATTCAGAAGGCCAGATTATATTGTTTATTGATGAAATCCATACGCTCATTGGCGCGGGCGGAGGGGGTGAAGGGGCGATGGATGCAGCCAATCTCTTGAAGCCAGCCCTGGCCCGGGGTGAACTGCATGCCATTGGAGCAACAACACTAAAGGAATATCAAAAATATATTGAGAAAGACAAAGCCCTTGAGCGAAGGTTTCAGTCGGTACTGGTAGATGAACCCAGCATTGAAGACTCTGTATCGATACTCCGCGGAATAAAAGAAAAATATGAACTACACCATGGGGTAAGAATAAAAGATGACGCCGTAATTTCTGCTGTTGAGTTGTCAAGCCGATATATATCCGATAGATTTTTACCGGATAAAGCAATCGATCTGATGGATGAAGCTGCCGCTAAACTCAGACTTGAAATGGATTCCCTTCCCGAAGAACTGGATGAGCTCAACCGAAAGATCATGCAGCTTGAAATAGAGCGCGAAGCTATCAGACGGGAAAAAGATAAGGATAAAGAATCCATTCTCACGAGAGATATCGCCGACCTTTCCGGAGAACGCAATTCGCTGAAAGCAAAATGGGAGAGTGAAAAAGAAATCGTCCACGGTATCCAGAAAGAAAAAGAAAATATCGACCGCCTGAAATTCGAGGCAGAGCAAGCCGAAAAATCAGGAGACTATGGGAAAGTTGCTGAGATCCGGTATGGTAAGATCACGGATGCTGAAAAACGGCTAAATGAGTTTCAGTTAAAGTTGAAACAACAGGTTCAGGGTGAGCATGCCTTGTTGAAGGAAGAAGTAGACAGCGAGGATATTGCGGAAATAGTTGCGAAATGGACGGGCATTCCGGTCTCAAAAATGATCCAGAGTGAGCGCGAAAAATTATTGCATCTCGAAGATGAGTTAAGCAAAAGAGTGGCCGGTCAGGAAGAAGCCATCCGGTTATTAAGCGATGCGGTACGCCGAAGCAGGGCTGGGCTACAGGATCCCAAAAGGCCTATTGGATCATTCATCTTTATGGGAACCACCGGTGTAGGAAAAACAGAGCTCTCAAAAGCCCTTGCGGATTACCTGTTCAATGATGACTCGGCTATGATCAGAATAGATATGAGCGAGTATCAGGAGCGGCATAGCGTTAGCAGATTGATCGGAGCGCCTCCAGGTTATGTTGGCTATGATGAAGGCGGGCAGCTGACGGAAGCGGTGCGTAGAAAACCCTATTCCGTTTTGTTGCTGGACGAAATCGAAAAAGCACATCCCGATGTATTTAATATTTTACTTCAGGTACTCGACGAAGGAAGGCTGACCGATAATAAGGGTCGTGTGGCGAACTTCAAGAATACGATTATCATTATGACCACCAATATCGGTTCGTCCATCATTCAGGAAAATCTGGAAAAACTCACTGATGATAATTATTTTGAGGTGCTCGAGTCAACAAAAGATGAAGTTTTAAATTTGTTAAGGAAAACCGTCAGACCGGAATTTGTCAACCGGATTGATGAGATCATCATGTTCAGGCCACTTACCAGAAAAGATATCCGGAAGATCGTTGATATTCAGGTTGACCTGATTCGCAAGCGGTTGGATGAGGCTGGCATAAAACTGGAGTTATCAGGCGAAGCCCGCGAACGCCTGGCAAAGCTGGGATACGATCCCCAATTTGGAGCCCGGCCGTTGAAGAGAGTTATACAAAGTGAGATTCTAAACGCGTTATCCAAACAAATACTCGCGGGGAGCGTCCATAAAGATTCCATCATTTTTGTGGAACTTAAGAATGATACCGAGTTCGTTTTTGAAAACGCCGAGAATGCAGAAATATTAAATTAACACAGGTACAAATTACAAAAGAATTGTACTGCAAAATTTCAAGTTCAAACAGAGAGAACGGCCGCTAATTTTTCCGACTGAATTTAATGCCATTCAAAGTTAAAAATTATCAAAAACAAACCCCTTGGCATTATGTTAATATCAGGAGAGTTAGGATTGGTAATTCCTTCCTGCACGATGCAGGAAGGAATGTGTTGGTTTGAGGGGTTTGGTTTGAACGTCCTGCTAATGGCAGGACGTTCTTTTTATGCCGGCAACAAATCAACATCAAAAATTCTAATGGACTAATTCACAGATTTCCTGTAATTGTCTGGCATTGGTAATAGCATTTCCCTCTGCCGTGTTATTGAAATAGACGAAAGCTTTTGTGGCTCGTTTGTGCGCTAGTAAACTATGCGCGATTTGCTCCAGCTGACCAATTCCGTATCTGGAAGTATACAAATGAGGAACTCCATGAAAGCGATAGTAGAGCGTGTCAGAGGTACCTATTGCCTCCTCAGATAGGGCAGGATGACTCATGCCACAAAAGGAAATCTGATTTTTTTCAAGGCTTTCATAGACGTGCTGGTTCCACCAGGATTCATGCCGAAATTCCAGCACATTTTTTACGGATACATCGAGTAAATCAACAATCCTTTGCAGGCGATCTGGTTCATATCTATAGTTCGCCGGAAATTGAAATAAAATGCAGCCTAATTTCTCCCGGAGTCCTTCCCTGGATGCTAAATAAAAATCATTAAGCATCTGCTGGGCCTCCTTAAATTTTTTAAAATGAGTGATATGTCTGGGGGCCTTTACGGTAAAGGAGAATTCAACAGGGCTGCTATCATACCAACTTTTCAAAACATCAAGCTTTGGAAAGCGGTAAAATGTGACGTTTAGTTCAAGCGAATTAAAATGTTTGGCGTAAAACTCAAACCATCTCCGCTGCGCCAGATTTTCCGGATAAAATATACCTTTCCATTCCGGATAATGATATCCCGAACAACCAATTCTCCATTCCATACACCACCATCCTCAAGATCCATTCCCTCTCGATGGCATAAAAGTTTTTCAACTGCGCCAAAAACTTTTTATGGCCGCGACTAAAGAAGTTGAAGACGTAATCCCTCCGCAGGAAGCGGGTGCAAAAAAAGATATTGAAGAAGTTATAGTCAATGACGACAGGAATGACGCTGTCAGCCTTTTTAATATTGCGCGCAGCCGAATGATGGATATTAATCATTGGGATCAACTATGCGGGAAGGCTTCCGCAACGTTTACACTAACAGAC
>JAYSOP010000288.1:0-2224 GCA_043722905.1 Chryseolinea sp. | reverse complement strand
TACAAACATGATGCTCTTTAAAGACACAGACGGGGACGACAAAGCGGATACGAAGGAGATCCTTTTAAGTGGTTTTGATGATCACGACACCCATCATGCTCACCATGCTTATACCACAGATCCTTCCGGTGCAATTTACATGGGCGAGGGAGTCTTTTTACATACCAATGTAGAGACATCTTACGGTCCTGTTCGTGCTACCAATGGTTGGTTCTATCGTTATAGTCCACAGCGACGTCACCTTGAAAGAACCGCTCAGCTTTCAATCCCCAATCCGTGGGGAATTGCATTTGATGAATGGGGGCAGAATTTTTTTGCCGAGACTTCCAGTCCGGATGTTCGCTGGATGATGCCGGGGTCAGTCAAGTCAAGATATGGCGTGGCCACGCACAGATCAAAGAACCTGATTGAAGAAAAGCATCGGGTTCGACCAACGTCAGGGCTAGAGTTTGTTTCCAGCCGTCACTTTCCCGATGCGGTGCAGGGAGATCTGCTCATCAATAACACCATAGGTTTTTTGGGGATGAAACAGCACACCATGAAAGATGATGGTACAGGCTATGCCAGTACTCACCGGCAGGACCTGGTGCAGTCAGATGACAAGAACTTTCGACCAGTAGACATGGAGTTTGCGCCTGATGGTTCTCTTTATCTCGCTGATTGGCACAATATATTGATCGGTCATATGCAACACAATGCCCGTGACCCGCTCCGCGATCATTCCCACGGAAGAATTTATCGCATCACCTATCCCTCCAGGCCATTGGTTACACCAGCGAGGGTGGCAGGCGCAAGCATTGGTGAGCTTTTAGATAACTTAAAGCTTCCGGAATACCGGACCCGCTCCCGCACGCGTCGGGAACTGCGGGGCCGTGAAGCATCTGACGTACTTGCTCAGCTTACGACATGGTCTGCGAATCTTGATAAAAACGATGCCCTTTATGAACATCACTTGCTGGAAGCATTATGGGTGAGTTGGGGACTGAACAAAGTCGACCAATCATTGCTCCGGGAATTAATGAACGCGAAAGATTACCGGGCCAGGGCTGCCGCGGTACGCGTGTTACGCTATACCGGTCATCAGGTTGCAGATCAGGCGGAATTACTTATGCAGGCGGCTAAGGATGATCATGGCCGCGTTCGCCTCGAAGCGATTGTAGCGGCATCCTGGCTGGAAAAGGAAAAGGGGTTGCCCATTGTTTTGGAAGCCGGGAAAAAATCACTTGATGATTGGATGGTGCATGCCCATGAAACCGCCGAAGCACATCTCAATGGAAAATCGGTAGTGGAGAAAAAAGAAGAGACGATTAAAACCGATCTTAAGGGAACTGAACGTGAACTTTTCATCAAAGGAAAGGAAATATACGCGCGGGAAGGATTCTGTATTACCTGTCATCAGGTTGAAGGCACAGGCCTTTCTGCATCAGGCTTTCCACCCATTGCTGGCACCAAATGGGTGACAGGCAATCCTGAACGTTTAATTAAACTGGTATTAAACGGATTGCAGGGACCTATGGAGGTAAATGGCGTAAAATATTCCGGACAAGTACCGATGACTCCTTTTGGAAAAATGCTCAAGGATGAAGAAGTGGCTGCGGTATTGACTTACGTGCGTAACTCTTTTGGAAACAAAGCCCCGATTATTTCTTCCAACCAGGTGAAAGCAGTACGAGCGGCAACGGAAGGGAAAACCGGATTTTATTCGCCGGAAGAGCTGCTCAAACAACATCCACTGGAGAAATGAGTCTTTGCTATCGTTATCAACGGGTTAAATTTATTTTACTATTAAAGCGGTATGAAAAATTTTAAAAAATTAAAGAACCTTTTTTTCTTATGCGTTTTACTGATGGGTAGTGATTATTCGTGGTCACAATCCCTACGAAAACCAAACACCCAAAAGCCTTTAGTAGTATTTGTTACCGGTGACCATGAATACAGCAGTGAAGCAACCATGCCGCTGATTGCTGCCGAACTGGAAAAGAATTACGGCATGCGTACTATTATACTAAAATCATCTCCGGACCATACCTCTGAAGAAAACATTCCGGGGCTGGAAGCTTTGAAAGAGGCTGACCTCGCGGTATTTTTTTTGCGTTGGAGGCGTTTACCTGCGGATCAGATTAAATTCATAGAGGATTATTTAAAGTCGGGTAAACCTGTTATGGGATTCCGCACCACAACCCATTCCTTCAACTATCCCAAAGGTCATCCATTAGAAAAATGG
>JAYSOP010000287.1:0-6180 GCA_043722905.1 Chryseolinea sp. | reverse complement strand
TTTTCAACCTGAACCACGTCATTTGGAAAAAGCTGTTTACGACTCCAGGAGAAAAAAACTTATTCTTTTTGGAGGAGTAGAATTAATAAAAGACGGGTTTATCGAACCTGACTTTGTCACTGAATGGGACGGAATCCGATGGAAGAAATCCAATGCCAGGGGCCCTTTGGGCAGAAGAGGACATGCGATGATTTATAATAAATCAACGATGTTGGAGTTTTGTGTTTGTTGAAAATCAACCGCTTACAATGAGGCTTCCCATTGGCAGGGGATATTGGGATGTACTTGAAAAATTGTAGGGTAGATTCGCTGCTTAACCATTGGTTTTCAGACTTCACCGTTTTCCCAAACGCCTGTCACTCGAATCCTGTTTCGATTCGGTTATGTCTCAGCGCTGGAATCTGTGTTGTGATCACCAGTGCAGGTCCATTGAGGTCCGACCGGTGATGCTGCGGGATTTGTCCGTTGTCATAATAACTACATTGATAGCCAAAAAGGGGATAATGCTTTTATTGATGATCCTTCATCTTTGTGCGGCGGCTTCAATTTTTAATGCTTATCCCCGGGCACAAGTGCCGATGATTTCACTATCATTTTCTGATTGTCGCGCAAGACTTTTTGCATGAGGTGTCAGCATTCTTTATGTGACGCTGAAACAGCCTGTTCAGCTTTCCATTTGTGGGTAACCAATTAAAGCATTGATCTTAAAAGTAATACTGTAGCGTGAGGCGGCAGGTGATTATTGTCATTCATATTTATGATGTTCATGATAACGACAAATGTCATGGAAGAGGATGACTGTTGTCATTACCGGAGACAGGAGGAAGACCGTATTTGCTTTGAAATGTATACAAAATGAAAAAAGTAGCTTTGACCTTTTTGAATTTTGCGGCACGAAAAAATGGAGCGCGGGCAAAATTTTTATTCTGCCGGCAATAAGCTATTCAACTGGATACACGTTAATCTACAGACGATTTAACCCTTTTATCGATGACGGACTTCCACATGTCTCAAAATGTAGAACAGCCATATCTTTTTAAAACCAGTAAAACCGCACAATGTCATAAGGCATGTATTTCATCACTGTCTATTTGCAAAGACCAAATTCTTATGAATAATCTTCCAAAACACTTCACCGCAGTATGGCTATTGAGTACCCTTATTTTATGTTTACAATCTTGCGAAGACCGAGGCGTCCAGCTTGAAAAAAGCAAAGTTCAATTTACATTGAGCCCTGGCACTGCTTCTAATGGAAAAGCTAAAGACATTAATTTACCTGAAAACACTCGTTTAAGGATAAGCATTGAAAGTAACTCGGGTACGCCGATTTTTTCTGATCATGAAGTTCAAGTGTTGAAGGCCGGAAATGGCTATCTAACTGATCCGCTGGAGCTCGTGCCTGGAACCTATCAGATAACAGACTTTATGATCGTGAATGACGGTGAGGTTCTATATGCTGCACCGAAAAATAAAAGTCAATTGAGCTCGTTCGTACAGCATTCCCTCCATTACAATTTTTCGGTTACTGAAAATAGCGTTGCTAACGTGAGTATGCAAGTGATTGATGCGCGGAATGAAAAACCTGAAGCATTTGGATATGCTTCCTTTAAGAAGGTTAATTCGTTATCCTTTATTGTGTTTAAGAAAAAAGGCGGGCAGACATCATTAAGAGGAGCTACCGCAGAGCTTCGTCAGGGGAAGATATTAATTAAAACATTTTCAGTAAATGCGGGAAAGAACACAATCGCTTTTGAAGGCGATCCTGATGCCCTGTATACGCTATCTGTCTATGCAGGTGAAGAGGCGAAGGCAATAACCTTCAACTTTAGACAGCTGAAAAAAGAGCTTGGTGCAAAACCGTTGAAAATAGCACTTGAGCCCGCATTGTTATTAACGATGGAATCAGGTGTTGATGAGGGCAATGAATATGAAGAATTCTTTGAATTTATTCTGGAAGGAACAGGAGGAGCCGTAAACGTAAATTGGGGCGACGGTTACGAAAGCTCCGCGACCTTGCCATTGAACCTTACGCATGAGTATACGACGGGTTCATATACTGCCATCGTCACTGGCGATTTAGCTCAAATAACAAACTTATACGGCTTTTCTTACGGCACGATTATCTATGCTATAAAAGGACTTACAAACCTGACAGCGCTCAAAACATATAATCCGTCATGGGGAGCGGTGCCTATTAAGGTTGATTTAAGTAATTGCAAGAAATTGGAAACCATATACGTAGCGAAATACGGTGCGCCGTATGAACCCTGTGATCTACGAACAGACTTTAAACTTCCTGAAGAGCATTTCATTAAGGAATTTATATTCGATGCACCAACCTTTGATATAAATCGGGAGTTTATCAGCGCAGCAGAGCTAGCAGTACTGGTAGATAACATCTACAACAACGCAATCAAACGCGATATCCATGATGGTAATTTCTTCGTTAATCCTGTCGAAGCGCCGTCAGCCGAAACGCAACAGAAGTTAGACATTCTTCAAAATGACTACAATTGGGGAGTGGGATTAAATGATCAAATATATTTTGAATCCGGAAGAACTAAACAAGACCTCAAAGGACGCAGGGAAAAGTGGCTGAGAAACCAATTTCCGAATAGTGTGCATTTATCGCGAAGCTCGAAAATGGCCGTTGCGAATTGATTTTAATTTAGGTGTATTCTAATAAAGGCCTGCAGTTGCAGGCATTTTTTTATCCACCATTTTTTTTGATTGACTGAATTGTTGTTCAGAAGATATTTCGTATACAAGGCTCGCTCGGGAAACGCGATGGCGAGTGTAGAGCATATCCAGAAGCAGCAGTTCAGTATCGCACTGATGGCACATGGAACTTTTTACGTAAAATTCCTGTCGTTTGAGATGATATGGAAATGGCCTCAAAAAAATAATGACAACAACAAACAGGAAGCTCATTTTATACTTGTCGAGTGTATTGATTGTTGTAATGGTAGCGGCGAATATTGGTGGCAAGCCTGGCGTAAACGGCCAACAACTCAATCACAGAATCGCAGCCTTCAAAAAGGGGGGTGTGGATAAAAAAGTAAACACTGATAAGTATGACATCGAAGGAATTATCCAATACGCCGAGTCACTTTTAGGCACGCGTCACGTAATGGGAGGATATTCACGCTCAGGCCTGGATTGCTCCGGACTGGTTAAGTTGGCACATGCACAATTTGATGTGGAGTTGCCTCATTCTTCAAATGAACAAGGCAGATACGGCACTATGCTTTCTTCGGATGAAAAATTAAAACGGGGTGATCTCGTATTCTTTCATTCTACGTACTCAACTGCTAATCTGATTACACACTCAGGTATTTATCTTGGCGAAAATAAATTTATCCATACATCCACTTCCCGTGGTGTTTCAATTTCCGCTTTGTTGGATTCCGGTTATTGGCAAGATCATTATTTGTTTGCTACCAGGTTGGATGACTGACAGAGACAAGGCATGCCTTGTCTCTGTACACCATACACCGGTTTTATGAATACGGTGAATTTATCAATCCCATAATCACGATGGTACACCCTGATACGCATTTTCTAATTCTGCCAAATCAAATTTCTTCATTTTGAGAAACGCCTCTGTTACACGGGCGACGCGCTGGGGGTCCTCGTCAGTCATCATCTCATCCATTGACTCAGGGACGACCTGCCAGGAGAGGCCGAACTTGTCTTTGAGCCATCCGCACTGTTCCGCTTCCGGAACAGCCGAAAGTTTTTCCCAGTAATAATCAATTTGTTTTTGCGTTTGGCACTTAACCATAAAAGAGACCGCCTCGTTAAATTTGAAGCCATGTTCGCGTGCGCTGTCCATCGCAGCGAACCAGGACTTCTCCAGCATAAAGTCGGCAAACATGATGGTGCCTTCCTTGTCCGGCACTTGATCCGGCCCGTAGCGATGCGTCTCACCCTTTTTAGAATCCTTGAAAACGGAGACATAAAAGTTGAGGGCCTCTTCCGCGCGTCCGGCATTATCATCGACAAACATGAGCGATGGGATTATCGTCGGCCTGGGGTCGCCGTCAGGATTGGTGAGGATCAATTGCCATGACAGGCCAAACTTATCCTGAATCCAGCCATACCGGTTACTGAAGGGGTACTGGTCGATCGGCATAAGAACTGTGCCGCCCTCCGACAACTTTTCCCACGCTGTGTCTATTGCCTTTCTTGCTTCTTTTTCCGGTGACGACGATTCTTTGAAGAACAGCGGATCGAAGTTCACCATGAAAGACACTGAGGGATTGAATGTAAATAAGGGGCCAGCACTGATCGACATAAATTTCTGTCCCCAAAGCTCAAACGAAATGATATCACAGTCACCCGATGGCGTATCGTGGATGACTGACGCGTTGACAATTCTGGAGGCCGGAAAAAGAGAAGTATAAAACCTTGCCGCTTCCTTTGCCTCCTTATCAAACCAGAGATGTGGTGTTATATTTTGCATGGCACTATTGTTTTGTTGAGACAAATGTAGTGAGCGAATTAACAGCTTATGCAGTCCGGACACGCCAATTTGCGGGTGATTTGCGGCGGCGGGATTGATTGGAAAATGCATACTAAAATTGATAGTATTAACTTACTGAAGTAGGTGGTTAAGTATATAGTCATTTCACCACTACTAATCGTTTCAGTCCGCAATAAAGAAAACGGATGGCCGTTGATTTTATTATTAGCTTTTTATGTCAAACCGCTATTATCAATTCCGCCTGGCGGTCATTATCGCAGTACTGATCCTTTCTGTTGCGTTTCCTGGCCGTGGTCAATACACCGCAGCCCTCAAGGCCCATACCTTTCGGACCATCGACGGGTTATATACCATCAGCTACGAACAAGCATTTAACAATTGCGTAAGTGCCGAACTTTCATTCCAGGGCGGCGACTATATTGATGTTCGTCCAAACCGGTTGGAAGATTATGAGGTTACCGGGATAGGTGCTATTGGTGCCTTGCGATATTATCCGTTTACGAAAAAATTTTTTGCGCCACGAGGCTTCTTCGGATACGCGGCGTTGAGGTACATAGACTTTACTGAGACGTTTCTCTACACCGCATCCGGTGATGAGTATAAGGTTGGCGGTGACATTATCAACGCGGGGTTGGGCATCGGATACAAGTTCGTTTACCGCAGGTTAGGGCTGGAAGCCTTCGTAGGCTGGGGTGCCGGTCGCGTGAAGAGCGATGACGATGAATACCGAGATAACATCCCGGAGTTTCACCGCAACAGCATCGAGGAGCAGGCGCATTTCCCGCAGCTCGATTTAGCGCTTTGCTATATGTTTAGTCCTTTTTCTAAGAAGTGAATTCAGGATGCCCAGGGCGAAGATTTTGCGATCAGCAGGCATTTAAAATTTTATCCCATTATTTTCCTATTGCAGGAGTTTTTGAAAAATCCTCATCGCCGTAGCATATTCTGATTAGTGAGCACCAAAATTTGAGTTCAACTACTTATCATGAAGACTTTATTGTAATCTTTTTACAAATCATTTACAATCATTTTACAAATGAAATGGCGCATAAATCCAGTATGTCTGTAATTTTGATGAATTATTTCATGTAAAATCAAATCTATGCATTTCCTACATCTGACTTTCTTGTATTGTATGGTGAACTTCTTTTCCCCTGATCGGGCTTTGGAATATGCACCGTCATTTCAGACAAAAATTGTAAAATCCATCACGACCAATCCGACCACGACAAATAATGTTGAACCGGGAGCGACCAATATACTTTTCCAATCAAAAGATGGCGGACAGACCTGGCAGGACATCAGCGATGGTTTACCTGTAAACCAACAGCCTGAAGGTTTTTTTGCCGGAGAGTCAGATGTCTATTTAAGTGTAAAAAATGTGATGTATCGCAGTAAAAGTAATCTTAAGACCCCTGTTTGGGAAAAAGAGATTGTTCCTCATCCACAAAGTGCTTCGATTGCTTTCAATCGTTCCGGAGTCATAGCCTACAATTATGAAGGACAAGTTTATCAAAAGATGTCCCCTGCAGGAACCTGGGTGCCGGTATATACAAATTTTATAAAGCATGCGATGCGAACTATTTTTGAAACATCTGATGGGACGGTATTCTTAGGGAGCGATCACGGTCTTTACAAATCGGCCGACAGGGGACAAAACTGGAAACAAGTTCAGGATGGAGGCTGGGTCATGG
>JAYSOP010000286.1:0-3943 GCA_043722905.1 Chryseolinea sp. | reverse complement strand
GGCATCCTTTAACAAGGCACCTTTGAAAAACAAAAGCGCACAGTATTCTTTAAACATATGTATTAAGACTATGTTTCTTTTTTCAAACGCGTAGCAAGGAGCGCCCCACTTCAATTCTTCGTTGAGCCCACAGTCAAGAATGATCAATCGCAACTGCTCTAATTCCTTCTGCCACTTTTTTGCTTTACTGAAGTAGAAATCAACCTTGGGATTCATGCTGTTGCTTTATGGATTAATTGATATGGTTTTCTGTCTGCCGGTCTGAAGTGCCACGATACCACAGTCAGGATTAGAAGTAACAACGGAGGAAATATTTCCTTCACGGAATTACCAGAAGCGATATGCGAATATATCGCTCCCGACATGGCAAAGAAAAAGCCTGCATAAGCCCATTCTTTTAACAAAGGAACTTTAGGAATGAGCAATGCTACAACTCCCAAAATTTTCCAAATACCTAGTATCGTGAGAAAATAGACTGGATATCCCAATCGTATAATGAAATCTACGTCCTCCTTCATGTTGAGTAACTGCACTATTCCAGTGGACAGCATTCCCAATGCCAGCCAGATAGTAGCAATCCAATAGATAATTTTATTTCTCTTTGTCATAATGTGTTATTTGGCAAATGAGCTTGTAGAATTTTTAGCCTGTTTGCTTACGATGTCTTGCAATCGGTTATGGGCCATATTTATGCCCTGAGCAAAGGGCATCTGAAGTATCTGGTCTCTGTGTGCGACTGATCTATATACGATATGCATATTGAGTTTGCTGGTGTCGTCAGTGAGTTTTTCAAATTCCAGGAATTCAAGCTGGATGGGAAAAGGCGTATTCTCCATTTCAAATGTCCGTGTGATTTTCTGGTTCGAGATAAACTCGTGGATTACCCCATTGAACCCGTGTTTGTTTCCCTTGGGATCGGTTGTTTCAAAATGGTAACTGCCGTGCTGTCTATTTTCAAGTTTCAGCACTTTCGTTCCCATCCATTGCTCAACTATTTCGGGCTCTACATACGCTTTAAAGAGTAATTCCAATGGCAAATCAAACTCCCTTGTGATCACCAATTCTTGTTTGCCGTCTTCGGCATTAATTTTTGTTTTTTGTGTCATACTATTTTATTTTTTCCCGATAGCTTCCCAATAGTTATCTGGAGGATTTATATTTTTTCATTATGGTTTCTAATTTATTAAACCTGTCATCCCACATTTTGCGGAATGGTTCAATAAAGTCGGCTACATCTTTCATTTTTTTTGCATTGATGAGATAGTAAATTTCTCTGCCGTTTTGCTCTTGTTTAAGCAATTCACACTCGGTCAGTATTTGAATGTGTTTCGAAATTGTTTGTCGTGATGATTTGAAATTGTCAGCAACGGCTCCTGGCGTCAATGCCTGCACCGCGAGCAATGTGAGAATTGCCCGTCTGGTAGGGTCTGCAATTGCCTGGAATACGTCTCGTCTTGATTTCATTATGCAGTTATTTGACTGCAAATATAATGCAGTTATTTGACTGCGCAAGTTTTTTTAACCTTTGCGGAAGCAGTAGAGGAAATTGGCCGTGACTAATCCTTCTAGAAAAGCCGTTTTATAGGGAAAGGGATAGAAGGATAGAAGGATATAAGGATATAGGGATATACGGATTGGAAATGTATCGGGATACACATAATGACCATCTCACCACTCACCAATGACGATTCACTACTGACCTTTGACCGTTTACAATGTTAAGGATAGTTAAGAAAATATATCCATTCAGCGATGTGCAATACTTCAGGATACATTCATCCCGACTTCTGAGGCCCACCATCCTGGATAAGCCGGTAGTTAAAGCCGATGCAGTATTTAGGCCCGTAAGCGGCATTTGAGTAAAAAATTCTACAGATTTAGTCGAATTAAAGGAAGTCAATGAAGGCCAGTTTGACAAAAATTTTCGTCTGAAAAAGATGTCCTTGGGTTAAAACAGCCGGTTTATTCCTTAAAAATCAAGTTTTTAAAAACAGCGCTGACGCAAGTGGAAAATTGAAATAGCAAAATTCGACCAATGGGCTCAGAAATTGATTTCAATCGATTGCGGTAGCTATTATTTAAAATTAACAGACTAAACGACCAGACAATATGAATACAAACAGAGAGGTGCGCATTCAGAATTTAATGAAAGATTGGGAGACAAATCCGCGGTGGAGTGGTATTGAGCGGCCTTATACTGCGGCCGAAGTTATCAGGCTTTCCGGAACTGTGCGGATAGAACATACCCTGGCAAGGCTGGGATCCAACCGGTTCTGGGAACTTTTGCACCAGGAGAGCCACATTGGCGCCATGGGTGCCATGACTGGAAATCAGGCAATACAGCAGGTGCAGGCGGGATTAAAGGCAATTTACCTCAGCGGGTGGCAGGTTGCAGCGGACGCCAATCTTGCTGGTCAGATGTATCCTGACCAGAGTTTATATCCCGCAGACAGCGTCCCCGCTGCCGTCAGGAAAATCAACAACGCCCTATTGCGAGCCGACCAGATTCAGGCGGTTACCGAATCAAAAGAAAATATACACTGGATGGCTCCGATCATAGCGGATGCGGAGGCAGGTTTTGGAGGAAATCTCAATGCTTTTGAATTGATGAAAGCTATGATAGAAGCAGGCGCTGCAGCGGTTCATTTTGAAGATCAGTTGTCGTCGGCAAAGAAATGCGGGCACCTTGGTGGAAAGGTATTGGTTCCCACCCGGGAGGCTGTTGATAAATTAATTGCCGCGCGTCTGGCCTCAGACGTCATGGATGTTCCGTCCGTGATCCTTGCGCGGACCGATGCAGATGCCGCTAATCTTATTACCAGCGACATTGACGAGAACGACAGACCGTTTATTTATGGACATCGTACGCATGAAGGATTTTATAAAGTTAAAAATGGTTTAGAGCAGGCGATATCACGAGGGTTGGCCTACGCCCCGTTTGCAGACCTCGTTTGGTGTGAAACTTCCCGGCCGGACATCGGGCAGGCCCGTGAATTTGCGCATGCGATAAAATCCTGCTATCCGGAGAAATTGCTGGCTTACAATTGCTCTCCATCTTTTAACTGGGCACTCAAACTCAGTGAAGCCGAGCGATTACATTTCAGGGAGCAACTCGCGGAGCTCGGATATAAATTTCAATTTATTACGCTCGCAGGTTTTCACGCGCTGAACACCAGTATGTTCGAGCTTGCCCATGCTTATCGCACCGAGGGGATGCAGGGTTATTCGAAACTGCAGGAAAAAGAATTCGGTTTACAGGCGCTGGGTTTCAAAGCGGTGAAGCACCAGGCATTTGTCGGCACGGCTTACTTTGATGCAGTTCAGGAAACCGTTACGGGCGGCCTGGCGTCCACTGCGGCGCTGAAGGGTTCGACCGAAGAGGATCAGTTTAATAAGACCGTTATGAACACAGCGGAGGAGCAACGCAAAACCGCCTGATCGTGTCTGAATTTTTTTGAGCCTACATTTCCTAAGGCATAATTCGTATCTAACGTCCAGATTTCTAAAAGTGAAACACATTTTGTATAGGGAAATAGTTCGGCCTTGTATCTCCTACACATGGTTAGCTGTTCATGATAATTATTTGAAAGCCGGTTTTATTTAATCCGACTGTTCATCATAAAAACGATTCGACCCTTGCTACAAACAAATTGTAGTCAAACAGACCTGGCTTCCAGAATCCGGCTGGATAAAATCGTGGAAAATTCTAACACGTTTGTAAGACTTTTTGCTATCGGCTTAGCGCTCCTTGAATAAACTGTCCCACCAATGGCAATTAGTTCACAGCATTGAATCGTTGCCCGACTCCCAAAACCACTAAAGTCAAACCACCGGCCCAAAATTATATTATTCAAAGCGCTTTGAATATCAAAGTTCTTTTAGATACCTTCGTCCATAAGAAAAAAGAAGAAATATAAGGGCGCCCGAGGCGAAGGTGAATTTT
>JAYSOP010000285.1:0-2422 GCA_043722905.1 Chryseolinea sp. | reverse complement strand
CCATTACGGGCTCTTTCAGCGGCTCTTGCTACGGCAATATGAACCGCTTCCGTACTCATGCCATCTACCGGCTCCGAAGGCATATCGAAAGCTTCGCCTAAAGTGTAAAGTTCTGTGACGTTAGAACTGCGTTGAACGGAAGTACCCATCGCATAGCCATTGTTTTCGATAACAAAGATTACGGGAAGCTTCCATAACATGGCGTAATTTAAAGTTTCGTGGAACGAACCTTGCCGTACCGCACCGTCTCCCATAAAACACATGCAAAGATTTTTAGTCTTGTTGTATTTTTCCGCGAAAGCGATCCCTGCGCCCAATGGGATCTGACCACCAACGATACCGTGGCCTCCAAAAAAGTTATGGGCCTTATCAAAAATGTGCATGGAGCCGCCTTTGCCCTTGGAAATACCTGTTTCCTTGGCGAATAACTCCGCCATGACTGCTTTTGGATCTGTACCCAATGCCAGCGGATGGGCGTGATCCCGGTAGGCCGTAATCCATTTATCATCTTTTGTTAACGCCGTTATCGAACCTGCAACACACGCTTCCTGACCAATGTAAAGGTGACAAAAGCCCTTTATTTTTTGCATTCCATACAACTGACCGGCTCTCTCCTCGAATTTGCGCATCAACTGCATGTTCTCATACCAAAAGAGATAATTCTCTTTGGTGAATTCCTTTTGGGATCCCTTGACTTTATTTGCCGATTCGTCTCCTTTATTCTCTGAAAGGTTCTTCGCTTTGGTTGTAGTAGGCATATTCCTAATTTTGAACTGCGAAATTAACCCCCGAACGAACATTAGCCAAACTTTAGTTGTAAATACTGTATGCAATTACAAACGCTCCAATTAATCAACTATAAGAATTATGCGGAGGTCAAAATTGATTTTGAGTCAAGAATCAATGTTTTAGTGGGAAAAAACGGCAGTGGAAAGACCAATTTACTCGATGCCATCTATTTTTTAGCCCTCACAAAAAGTGCCGTAACGGGTGCTGATAATTTTTGTATCAGACATGGCGAGCAACATCTTTTCCTCAAAGGGCTTTTCAAGCAACCTAAAGGTCTGTTTGAAATTTCCGCCGCCCTTCAAATGGGCTCAAAAAAAATCATAAAGGAAGGCGTGAATGAATATCAAAAATTGAGCGATCATATTGGGAAATACCCCGTGGTATTAATTGCACCAGACGACACTGACCTGGTTAAGGAAGGAAGTGAGTCCAGAAGAAGATTCTTCGACAGCATGATTTCACAGCTGGACCGATCGTATCTGGAGTCTCTTATCCAGTACAACCATGCATTAAGGCAAAGAAACAGCCTGTTGAAATTATTTTCGGAGAGCCATTCTTTTGATTCCATAGCCCTGGATACCTATGATCAGGTCCTCATTCAATTGGGTACACAGGTGTATGATAAGCGAAATTTGTTTGTGACCGAATTTGCACCCTTATTCAAAAGATTTTACAATTATATCGTTGCTGACGAAGCGGCGGCTATCGCATACACCAGTGAATTAAGCGGGACCAAATATGAAGAAGGCCTTCAAAACACCCGTCAGCGGGATTTATATTTGCAACGAACTACCTTTGGTATTCACCGGGACGACTATCAGTTCGCGCTGGGTTCGGGGGATTTAAAACGCTTGGGTTCCCAAGGACAGCAAAAGTCATTTATCATTGCCCTGAAACTGGCGCAGTTCGAAATCATAAAACGTCATAAACAATTTAAGCCCCTTTTATTGCTCGATGACATTTTTGATAAACTGGACGATTTCAGGATCGAAAAACTTCTGGAGCTAATTAAAAATGATGAGCTTGGACAACTTTTTTTAACGGATGCACGTCCGGACAGGACCGGAAAGCTTTTAAAAAAAATTCAGGTAGCTTCTTCTGTTTTCAGTGTCGAAAAGGGTATAATAGAACCATATGCGCAACAAGCATTCAAAAAATGACTTTCAAACCATGGGTGAAGCAATTCGTGAATTGCTCAATTCCTACCGGTTGACGAGCAAGTTTGATGAAGCGACCCTGATTAATTCCTGGGAGAGGATTGCGGGCAGACCCATCGCAAAACGAACCAAAAAACTCTATATCCGCAATAAAGTGCTTTTTGTTGAGTTAGACTCCCCCTCCATGAAGCATGATTTCTCGCTTCACAAAGCCCAGGTTCTCGAATTATTCAAAAAAGAATTTGGATCAGGCATCATCACGGACATAATTGTGATGTAAATCTCGACTTCTTGCCCAAAAGTTAGGAAAATCAGCATTTAAGTTTTGAAAAAGTATAAAACCGTATAATTTTGCACTCCTGTTTTTTTAGTGGTTGGCTAAAATCCAGGAGAAAGTTTCTTTTTTATTAGCATTGCGGGGGAATACCAAAGCGGCCAACTGGGACAGACTGTAAATCTGTTGTCTTATGACTTCA
>JAYSOP010000284.1:0-3725 GCA_043722905.1 Chryseolinea sp. | reverse complement strand
CATCGCTTTGTCATCAATCTTTTGATGAATGGATTCCGTTACCTTAGCGGTGATGACAACAGAAGTCGTGAGCGAATACAGTTCAGGGTAAATATCTTTTGATTTAAAGAGGAAGTTTTTGACATCCAGAATAGTCTCCAGTGCCAGGGCCAGTTTAACGAACTGATCGGCGTCAATATAATTTCCTTCGAGGGCAATCCTGTTTAACCAATCCCCTCCATCATAAAAATGACGGGAGGGAAAAGCTTCACTGGTCTCCAGGAGCAGGCGGAATTCAAGTGTTTGCTGTAATAATATTTTTATAACGGCCGGATCGGTATCAAAAACCATACGATCAACCCATCCTCCACCGGCAGTAGAGTAACAGTATGACTTCAACTTAAGACGTATCTGATCGAAGCCCAGCCGCTGTTCTAAAGTATCAGGGTAAATCATTGCTGATCCGGACGGAAGGGAAATCTCTGTTCTCTAAGTTGAAGCGTATCAACCAACGCTGTGTAAATGAGCTCCATTTCCCTGGGTCGCGCCATATAATAATCAAACGACTTTCTAAAAACAGTATCCGTCATAGCAGCGTTTTCAAATACAAGTTCCTGCATCACATTAAAAATCTTTCGGGCCGAATCCCTGGGTATGGCCAAATGATTGATTTTTTCCTCAGCAATTATAATCTCTTCCATCACTTTTACCATTTCCGGCCTGGTGAGGATGTCTTTGTCACGCGATCTATCGGCACAGCCTATGGCCAAGGCGACAACCGCCAGAATTAAATAATTGTGCTTCATAAAATCGATTGAGCCTTTCACAGTTTTATCCTGCCTAATCTCCAATTAGAGTGCCAAAAATACTCATATTTATCCTATTTTCGGGCCTTGGAATTTTGATAAAGCCCGGAGCGTTGATTTCAACAGGCAATGGATTCTAGACCCAAAACGGTGAAGTTTGAAAGAAATACTTAAAAAATTACGGCGATACGAAATTCAGATCCGCAAGGCTATCAACAGCCATATGCATGGGGATTTCCGCTCCATTTTTAAAGGTTCCGGACTCGAATTTGACGATGTCAGGCCCTACCAATACGGAGATGACATCCGCACCATTGACTGGAATGTGTCCGCGAAGGGTCATGGAACATTCGTAAAAACTTTTCGGGAAGAGAAAGAGCAAACGGTTTTTTTTATTCTGGATGTCAGCGCCTCTGAGGATATTGGCAATGTGGGAAGGACCAAAGCGGATGTCGGCAAAGAAATATGCGGTGTTTTGGCCCTTTCCTCCGTAAAAGAATCCAGCCACGTAGGACTCATTTGTTTCTCAGACGTCAAAGAAAAATATTTTAAGCCCACTAAGGGCCATTCGCAGGCTTACCAAATTATTTCAGCACTCGCCTCCCTGAAACCCGTTTCGCTAAAAACCAATTTAACCAAAGCAATTTCGTTTGCTTTGAATATCATCAAACGACGGAGTGTAATCATTTTAATTTCTGATTTTATTGATGAGGGATATTTCCCTAATCTTAAATCGCTCGCCCGGCGTCATGATCTGGTGGTCATCCAGATCAGTGATAAAAGAGAAACACGGCTACCCAAACTCGGCATTATTCCCATTATCGATAAGGAATCCCAGCGAACCCTTTGGATCAATACCTCATTCGGAGATTTCCGCAATAAGGTGATTAAAAAGTATGAAAGCAGAAAAAATGAACTGGAAGTTTTCAGCCGCAAACATCAGGTTAACTTTATTGCGCTGGATACGGATGAAGATTATGTACCGAAGCTTCTTAAGCTCTTTAGAGTCAGAAATAAATCATTAAAGACATCATGAGTTTCACCTGGCTTTTCAGACACTGCCAGCGTTGCGTGGCAATATTTCTATTAATATTTTTTTATTTCGTCGGCACTTCGGCGCTTTCTCAGGATATTGAGGTGAACGGGGGGTTTTTATCCGATAGTTTGAAAATCGGTGAGCAAACGGCTTATTACCTTTCCGCCCGATACCCCAGCACTATCTCCATTCTTTTTCCGGATTCAGCACACTTATTTACACCTTTTGATTTTGTTCGGAAAGAATATTTCCAGACTGAAACAACGGATGGCATAAGTGCCGACAGTGCCGTATACTATCTGACTTCTTTCGAAGTTGAACGGGTTCAGTATCTTGACCTACCTGTTTACATCCTGCAGGGTCAGGATTGTACCCGACTTCGGACCTCGGTAGACAGCGTCCTCATCACGCAATTTGTGCAACACGTTCCTGATTCGCTGAGTGCCGATCAACTACCGCTAAAGATGAATACCGCTTACCAGAAAGTTTTTCTCAACTTCAACGTGTGGGTAGTAATCATCATGGCGCTTGTCTTCATCAGCCTATTGATTCTTACCTGGTTGATCTTCGGAAAAAAAATCAAACAATATTTTGTGGCCAAGCGGTTGACAAAAAATCATTCGGAATTTGCCCGCACTTACAATTCATTTTTAAAGACATTACAAATGACTTTTTCAACAGATAATACCGAATCTGCCTTGTCTGTCTGGAAAAAATACATGGAAAAACTTGACGCCAGGCCGTATACTAAGTTAACGACCCGTGAAACCTTGAAACTGGTGAATGAACCTGCCCTGTCGGAACACCTTGGGCGCATAGATCAGGCTATTTACGGACACAATACAGTAGTCCTGGCTTCTTTGCAGCAACTGAAAGCCTTTGCTGATCAACAATATGCACGGAAATTGAAGGAGGTCAGACGTGGAAAATGAGTTCGTATCACCATGGTATTCCCTGGATTGGTTTACGCTTTCCAGTTTGCGGTCATTTTCCTGGGAAAACTCATTATTTCTATGGGCCATAGTAGCCGTACCGTTAATTTTTATCGTGCGGTGGCTAACCCGTTATTATTATAGCCAGAAGTTGCCGGTAGCCGTATCTTCAAAAGATTTAAAGAATTCTGCCGCTAACCTCATCAGATTATTGCCTGAAATACTGCTCATGCTGGTGATGATACTCATTCTCACTGCCCTGGCCAGGCCGCAGAAAACAAATGAAAAAGTTGAGCAGTGGACGGAAGGAATTGATATCATGATTGCCCTTGATATTTCGCAATCCATGCAAATTGAAGATTTCACACCTAACCGTCTGGAGGCTGCAAAAAAAGTGGCGCTCGATTTTATCGGAGGACGAATTCAGGACAGGATCGGCCTTGTCGTGTTTTCAGGGGATGCCTTTTCGCTCGCACCCCTTACGACAGATTATGCCTTACTGAAATCGTATGTGAATGATATTAATTTCGAGATGATCGATAATCGCGGTACGGCTATCGGCAGTGCACTGGCCGTGGTCACCAACCGCATGCGTGAATCTGAAACAAAATCAAAGGTGTGTATTTTATTAAGTGACGGGGACAACACAGCCGGAAACATTGATCCGGTTACCGCTGCCGAGCTTGCCTCCGCATATGGAATTAAAATGTATACCATCGTGGTGGGTAAAGAAGGTTTGGTGCCGTATGGTAAGGATTTTTTTGGCAGGCCAAATATGATTGAAAATACCGTTGATGAATCTACCATGCGAAAAATTGCGGAAATTGGTGGTGGTAATTTCTTCAGGACAACTGACAATCAGGCCCTCGCCACGGTGTTCAACCAGATTGACCAATTCGAAAAAGCTGAGATCAAAGAAACCCGCTTTAAGAACACGTCAGATTATTATTACGTTTACCTGCAATGGGCAGC
>JAYSOP010000283.1:0-10443 GCA_043722905.1 Chryseolinea sp. | reverse complement strand
TATTCCGGCGATATCTTTCAATGCCTTCAGACCAGGCATGGGATTCTCATTTAGTTTTTTTAATCCATGATAAGCAAGAATCCGATTTTCATCCACGATAGGAACAATATCCGAAGCAATACTTACTACTACCAGATCGAGATATTCAAAAACCTCCGCCTCATCTCTGTACAAGCGGGCAAAGGCCTGCATAAATTTAAATCCTAAACCACATCCACTGAGATCCTCACATGGATAATTACAATCCGAACGTTTGGGATCCAGGACGGCTACAGCGTGAGGAATCGATTCTCCTGGCAAATGGTGATCGCAAATAATAAAGTCAATACCTCTGTTGGCCGCTACACGAACCAGTTCAGAAGACTTGATACCACAATCCAATGCGATAATCAGTTGGTAATTATTTTCGGTAGCATACTCTACGCCTGCCAGTGAAACGCCGTATCCTTCGGCGTATCGGTCCGGAATATAAACATCACAACCTGGATAAAATTTTCGCAGATACCGGTACACGAGTGAAACCGACGTTGTGCCATCAACATCATAATCGCCATAGATGAGAATTTTTTCTTCATGGTCAAGGGCAGATTTAAGACGTTTAACTGCCTTGTCCATATCCTTCATGAGAAAAGGATCATGCAAATCACTAAGCGAGGGCCGGAAATATTTTTTAGCCGTGTCGAAATCGCAAATACCCCGTTGCAACAGAACACCGGTTAAGTATGGGTTGGTATTAATTAAACCAGAAAGTCTCTCAATCTCAAGTTGACTGGGGGGTTCCTTAAATAGCCACCGCTTATCCATTTCATTATTGTTCCTCAAACAGAACGGCACCTCTATCTCCCGGTCTCCCATACAACCCATCAGCACCTTTTTGCCCTGTGTCTCCGTTTTTCTTATTTGGACCTAGGCCGGGAGGGCCCCCATACCCGGAAATGCCTCCATAGCCAAAAGAACCACCGTGGTTTTTTACGATAAGGAGATTGCCGATAAAGGCTTTGATGTTTTCGGCATCTCTGCCCCCGATGGTTAATAAGCCGCCGGTGCCGCCATCACCACCGGAACCGCCATTTCCGCCGTTACCGCCTGCCCCTCCATTGCAATGATAAGTGCCAGGGCTTCCGCCTCCGCCTTCCCCACCATTCCCGCCGTCTCCACCGTTGCCTCCGGAAATATCAATGAATAATTTTCCTTTTACCTCGATCCTATCAATATATATAAAAAGATTGATTCCCGAACCGCCACTTAAGCCTCGTGATCCATTTCGGCCGGGTACTCCATCTCGGCAAGGCCCTACGGGTGTAAGACCGGGTGCCCCATCAAGTCCCTTTTTTCCTGGAACACCTTTGCCATCGATAATACATTGCTTACCGAATATAGCGACATTGATGCGGATGAAGTTTTCCGCCTTTAGTCCGTTTAATCGGATGGTTGATGAATCCATCATGATCAGGGAATCAGCTACCAGGATATCAGTAGAATCCAAATCATAGATCTGGTGGGGTTGAATGACCAGTTTACTTACGCGGACCTGAGCGAGAGCAGCGATGGAAAAGCAGCATAATAACATTACAATAGCCCTGGTCATCTCACAAAAGTAACCCTGAAAAGGGCATTTGAAAGTTATGCTTTCAATGTCTGAAAAAAAAAGCAGTATGGATATACTGCTTTCTTAATTATGGGTGGAAATTTTAATTTGTCGTGTCTGCTGATTTATCGCTTACCACTCCTTCCAGAACATCCTTTATCTCAACACGTTGTCCGTCGCGGAAAGGAACAATCCAGGCATCTTTCACGCCCATTTCACGCATATATTTTTTAAACTCGTCTGCTTGCCAATAGTCACGAAAGATACCGAGTGTAATTTTCTGGGGCTCGCCCTCCTTGACTTCTCCGCCCAGATTTGGGTTATTGTCAAAATATTTTTGCAGATCCTTATTTTTAAAGGCACCGATCTGAACCTTGAATACAACACCTTGCGAAAAATCCATTTCATTGACCACCGGCGTTGCTTTTAACTGAGTCAATTCCGCTCTTGTACTGGTCAACTGCGCACGGGATTGCGAAAGCTGGTCTTCCAATTCGGCCAGGCGGGCATCCTTATTACTCATACTGGATTGGAGCTGAGTGACCCTGTCATTAAGCGAAGAAAGTTGACCTTCGGCAGCTTCCTTATCTTCCATTAACTGCTTGAGATTAGCAGGGTTCTTTGAAAATTCTTTGGCTTTTTTCTTCCACTCCTTTTTTTCTGTTTTAGAAAGCTGTGCAAAACTCTGTGAAGATGAAAAAATTAAAGCCAGACAAAAAAATACAATTAGTCTGTTATTCATATGTTTAAAAATTGAGTTTCTTTTTCAATTGTGGCCATCAACACTGCCCGATAAACGCCATCCTGCTTCAATCATTCCTCTCACCTTACCTTAAACCAAAATAAAAGTACAAATATTTTTGATAATTATAATAAGGGCATTATTTCTCAATACTCCCCACCATCTTTTCTGGCTTTACCCAGGCGTCAAATTGGGCCGAAGTTAACAGGCCCAGTTCAATCGCCGTTTCTCTTAAAGTCTTGTTTTCTTTATGAGCCATCTTCGCAATCCTGGCAGCGTTTTCATAACCAATATGTGGGTTGAGGGCCGTTACCAGCATCAGGGAATTTTCCAGGTGCTGTTGGATGATGGCATGATTGGGTTCAATGCCCTGAGCACATCGGTCGTTAAAGGAACTACAGGCATCACCTATCAACCTCGCGGACTGAAGAACGTTGGCAGCAATCACTGGTTTAAAAACATTTAATTCAAAGTGGCCCATCGAACCCCCTATGGAAACAGCTACATCATTTCCCATAACCTGGGCGCAAACCATGGTCAAAGCCTCGGGCTGAGTAGGATTTACTTTACCTGGCATAATAGAAGACCCTGGCTCATTGTCAGGAATTATTAATTCACCAATACCGCACCTTGGGCCGGAACTCAACATCCGGATATCATTGGCAATTTTCATTAACGCCACGGCTGAGCGCTTGAGAGCACCCGACAGTTCAACCATGGCGTCATGTGCCGCCAGGGCTTCAAATTTATTGGGGGCGGTAATGAAAGGAAACCCGGTTAACTCCGCGATTTTTTTCGCAACCAGCACATCGTAACCGACGGGGGTATTCAATCCGGTTCCTACCGCTGTGCCCCCTAAGGCAAGTTCCCGTACCGCATCAAGCGAATTCCTGATGGCTTTCATACTATTTTGAATCTGCTGAACATACCCGGAAAATTCCTGGCCTAAGGTCAATGGAGTGGCATCCATAAAATGCGTACGCCCGGTTTTCACAATCGTTTTAAATTCAGCGGATTTTTTGTTCAGCGTATCGCAGAGCTTCTGCATGCCCGGAAGCGTCACCTCCACGGTAGCCTTATACGCAGCAATGTGCATAGCCGTCGGAAAGGTGTCATTTGATGACTGTGATTTATTCACATCATCATTGGGGTGGAGTACTTTTTTTTCGTCCGAAAGTTTTCCTCCATTAATGACATGAGCACGGTAAGCAATTACCTCATTTACGTTCATATTGCTTTGCGTTCCGGAGCCGGTTTGCCAGATGACCAGTGGAAATTCTCCGTCTAAGGAGCCCGTTAAAATCTCATCACATACCTTTCCGATGAGATCCTTCTTAACACCATCCAGCACACCGAGTTCGTAGTTTGCCAGTGCGGCGGCTTTCTTCAGGTATCCAAAAGCATGAATGATCTCCCTGGGCATACTGGCTTCAGGGCCAATCCTGAAATTGTTCCTGGATCTTTCGGTTTGGGCGCCCCAGTATTTATCGGAGGGGACCTGTACTTCACCCATGGTATCTTTCTCAATGCGATAATTCATCATCATGCAAGTAAACAACAAAAATATAAAAAAGCAGAAAAGAAAATGCCTCCAGATTTCCTGGAGGCATTCCATATGTTGCGTTAAAGATACCGGGCGTTAATTGCCATCGATATTCCGGAAATATTTGTCCTCATCATATTCTTCCTCATCCTCAATCGGTTTCGGGATCACTCCGATCTCCAGAATTTTAAATTCGGTTCTACGGTTTCTATCGCGGCCTGCGGGATTATCCGTTCCATCCGGATTTGTATTGCGGGCGATCGGCCTTAATTCGCCATAACCTTTCGCCACCAACCTGTCTGGCGAAATGCCCCGCTGAATAATATAATTCACAGCCGATTCTGCCCTGCGCTGAGAAAGGTCCATGTTATACTCGACCGTTGCAATACTATCAGTATGCGAACTTAATTCAATTTTGATTTCCGGATTATCAATTAATATCTGTACGAGTTTTTCGAGTTCTTTAGCCGCGTCAGAGCGTATTTCAGCTTTGTCCAGATCGTAATATATGTTGTCAAGAACAAAAATTTTATTCAGTGAAATTCGTTCGAGCACGAGCGTGGTATCCAGGGTAATATTCGTCACCAGGTCCTTGAGGGTGGCAGGATCGACACCTTTTCCTTTGGTAGAGTATCCCTGGCGTTTAACCAGGTACCCATCCGTTTCGCCCACAAGGTCATACTCTTCATCCTGATATACACGGAACAAAAACTTACCATCATTACCGGTAACATAATCCTGCATCATGTCTCCACTTTCATCTAACAGGGAAACTTTTGTATTCGGCAATATTCTCAAACCTATGCTATCCGGAGTGTACGTAATTCCTTGAAGATAATAATTAACTACTTTGAGATCAGGGTCTTCATTTATGAATGTATAAATATCATCATCACCCTTTCCGCTTTCACGGTTGGAGGTAAAAAATCCGCGGTCGGCTTTAAACAAAAATAAACCAAAATCATCTCCTGAAGAATTGACCGGCTGACCTAGATTTTCTACGGCAGTTTTACCGTTCGCGCGCTTCACTACAAACAAGTCCAGACCTCCAAATCCAGTGTGACCATCGGAGGCAAAGTAAAGTTTTGCATCATCGGCGACGTATGGGAATATTTCATTTCCGGCTGTGTTAATATCAGCTCCCAGGTTTTTAACTTTTGAGAATCGGCCCCTGGAATCCATTTGTGCCGAGTACAAGTCATTCCCTCCATACCCAACCAACTGCCGCCCGCGCCCTTTTCGATTCGATGCAAAATAAAGTGTTCGGCCATCGGGGCTGAAGGCAGGGGAGGAATCCCATGCTTCAGGATCATTAATATTCAGAGGTATCGGCTCTGCCCAGCTTCCATTTCGAAAACGT
Source organism: Chryseolinea sp. (assembly GCA_043722905.1). GTDB lineage: Bacteria > Bacteroidota > Bacteroidia > Cytophagales > Cyclobacteriaceae > Chryseosolibacter. Next base: position 5,210 of record JAYSOP010000283.1, on the reverse strand, counting down.
GACAGGTAAAGATCAACATCATAAGAACCTTTGCGCTTCCCGGTATTTCCCTTGGCGAAAACCATTATTTTCCCATCGGGTGAAAACGTTATACAACCCTCATTAATATTCTCTTCATTAATCCCTTCAGGAAGGCGTGACAGGGTTGTCAGATCTACATTCGCTCCCCTGGAGGCTACTTTGTATATATCGGTGAAAGGTGTGCCTGTGGCTTCATACACTTTGCCATTGCCCCTGGATGAAGTGAAGTACAATTCATCATTCAGAAACACGGGTGAATATTCGCTTGCGGGCGTATTAACCAATTCAAGATTTTTAACTCTATAAAAACTTTCTTTTTCCTTCAATTTCATCAGATCACCCAGGCCGTTAATTTTTGCCTGTGCTCGCTCCTTGAATTTCTCCGATTCGGATTCAGCTTTTACCTCTTCTAATAATTTGCGGGCCGCATCATATTTCCCGTTGATCTGCAGGGATTCTGCATAATAAAATTTCACGGAATCCTCATCGATGCCACGGCCTCCGGCTTTTTCGTAGAAAGGTTCGGCCTCCTTTACTCGATTAGAAAGGCGGTAAGATTCTGCAATAAAATAATGCGCACGGCCATCATTTGGATTCTTCTCTACTTGCTTTTTATATAAATCAATGGCCGTTTGATAATTACCAAAGCGAAAAGCCTTGGTTGCTTTTTTTTCGGCACTGCAGCCTGCAAGCAAGCCGAGAATGATAATAACAAGAATGATATTCCTCATACACTATTAAAAATACAAAAAAACCTACTTCATCTTAACCAAGTCTTCAGGTATATATCGCTTCAACCAGGTTTTCCCTGCAGGCTGAAGCCAACCCTCATGAAATTGGCCTTTAGAAGTCACCAGGTTATTAAACGATAAAGTTTTGGCATTTAAGGCCCCTTCCGCAAACTTTAATTTCAACTGATCCACGGGTATTAAAATTATTTGCCCATCGATTTTAAAGGCTACAAGGTTACGGTCAAACAGTCGGATACCTGTTAATTGCTCTAACTCTTTCAAAACACGCACAGAACCATCAATTGAACAGCCGCTTGGGCTCTGATGGTCTTCGTCAGCAGCAAGTATGATGAACTGGTTGAATTCAATTGTAAATGAGGTCTTTAAAGGTACTCCATGGGCAACCCACCCCTCGGTAAATTCCTGCAACTTACTTTTCATCACCCCGAGTTCAGCGCTTGTCATCTGTCGGTCGGCCTGATATATCCATATTCTTGATTCAGGTGAAAGAGATGCGAAGGGAACGAACATGGCTTGTAATTTAGGTGGAAATATATCAGATTAAACCTTGCGATTCTGCAATTAGTTCTGCCAGATCCTTGACCTTTACATCTGCCTCGCGGTCTTTGTTTTTGATTCCGTCGCTCATCATCGTCATACAAAATGGGCATGCAACTGCAATGGTGGTTGCACCGGTTTCAAGAGCCTCCTCAGTACGCGCCACGTTAATGTCTTTTCTGCCTGGCTCTGGTTCTTTAAACATCTGCGCTCCTCCGGCGCCACAACAAAAACCTTTGGTGCGGCAACGCTTCATTTCAACGAGGTCTGCATCGAGCATTTCCAAAACTGTTCTTGGGGCTTCATAGATATTATTTGCCCTGCCTAGAAAACATGAATCATGATAGGTAATCTTCTTTCCTTGATAGGAGCCGCCTTCTTTCATTTTGATTTTTCCTTCATTGATCAGTTGTTGAAGAAATACCGAATGGTGAATCACATCATAATCACCGCCTAATTCCTTATACTCATTTTTAATCGTGTTGAAGCAATGGGGACATGCCGTAACAACTTTTTTAATGCCATATCCATTCATCACCTGAATATTATTCATGGCCTGCATCTGGAAAAGAAATTCATTTCCGGCGCGTCTTGCAGGGTCGCCGGTACAAGTTTCTTCGTTTCCCAGAACGGCGAATTTAGTGCCGACTGATTGCAAAATCTTTACAAAAGCTTTTGTCACGCGTTTGTATCGTTCATCAAAAGATCCGGCGCATCCCACCCAAAATAAAACTTCAGGCGATTCACCTTTTGCGACCAGTTCGGCCATGGTTGGAACGTTCATCATGATTGTGATCTATCGATTATTGCTCATCTTTTGCCCAATTGAACCTGTCACCCGGAGAAAATTTCCACGGCGCAAAATTAGTTTCTATATTCTGGTACATTCCATTCCAAGCCTGGGGGGCTCCGGATTCCTCCATCGTGACATACCGCCTTAACTCAATGATAATTTCCAGTGGGTTAATCAATACCGGGCAAGCTTCCACACAGGCATGACAGCTGGTACAGGCGTTGATTTCCTCTTTCGTAATATAATCATTCAACAAAGCCTTGCCGTCTTCAAAGGGAGCGATGCCTTTTTCCATAGCATTGCCCACCGCTTCCATCCGGTCGCGCGTATCCATCATGATCTTGCGAGGAGACAGTTTTTTTCCCGTCTGATTTGCCGGACACTCTGCGGTACACCTGCCGCACTCGGTACAAGTATAGGCTCCAAGCAACATATTCCAGGTCAGGTCATTGACGTCACGGGCTCCAAATCTTCCTGGCTCAGCAGGATTGGGATTGCTATTCTCGGCCAATCCGAGCATAAGCTTTACCTCACCGGTTACCACGGGCATATTACTCATCTGACCTTTGGCTTCCAGTTTGGCAAACCAGGTGTTGGGGAAGGCAAGAAAAATATGGAGGTGTTTCGAGTAGGTCACGTAAACAGCAAAAGCCAGAATCCCTATTATATGAAACCACCATGCAAAACGTTCGATGAATACCAGGGTTTTTGGTGTAAGCGAATCAAAAAGGGGAATAAGCCAGGAACTGAAAAACAATGGGCCTGTAGAACTGTAATGGGCATCATGGTTTTGTAGTATCTGGTCTGTGGCGTTCATGGTCAGGATTGCCAGCATCAACACAATCTCAGTTACGAGAATAATGTTGGCGTCCAGACGAGGCCAGGCGGTCATCTCGTACGTCCAGAATCTACTGATTTTTAAAATATTTCTTCGCAGAAGAAAGAATACACAAGAAATAAGAACCGCTAACGCCAGGAATTCAAAGATGTTCATCAGTATTGAGTAGTATGAACCCAGGTAAGGAGAAAAAATCCGATGGGTGCCGGATATTCCATCAATGACGAATTCAAGTACTTCAAGATTGATGACCAGAAACCCCACATAAACAAACAAATGGAGAATTGCCGGTACCGGACGCTTAAACATTTTCCGTTGTCCGAACGCAATCAAGAGCAGATTGCGCAGTCTTTTGGCCGGGTTATCCTTGATTTCAGTTTCTTTTCCCAACCGTATGTTCTTGCGGATCCGCGAAACTCTTTTTCCAATGAAATACCCAGCCGCAAGGAGAACCAAAATGAAAGCTATCTGCTCTATCATCCGAATCAATTTATTAGTCGTTTGAAAAGGTACTTATTTCCCGAATACTTATGGCAATGCGGTTGCATTAAGAGGGTGGCTGGGTCCCCATTATTTCCCTGTTCCAATTTATACGAGTCGTATTTTGCATGAAAAGTAAATTTATCTACTTTTGTGCCCCTGCCAAGAGCAGGAGTATTTTTTTAAGGTGATGTAGCTCAGTTGGTAGAGCAAAGGACTGAAAATCCTTGTGTCGGGGGTTCAATTCCCTCCATCACCACGAATAAAGCCTTCTTTCCAAAAAAAGAAGGCTTTATTTTTTAGCCGGGCTCAAGAAAATTGACTATTGACTGTTTTGAAAAAACCAAACCGAAAACAATCTAGAACTCAGTAAAAATGGCATCCGGTAACTTTTCGTCTACACGCACATTTGCCGGACCTTTTTTATCCGACCGATCGGCGGAAAGAAGGATGTCACCGTGTTTTTTATAATTATCGAAGGGCCAGACCTGGGATGCGGAATCCTGAGCAGCGTCCTTATAATAAGCCCATTGCTTTACCAGATTATCTTTCATGTCAACGTAAATTGTGTACTTATTTTCGGGCGTGTCTCCGACATTTTTAAATGTCATCTCGAGCATATTGCATTTTACACCGTTGGCGATCGTATCTTCTCCCAGATATTTAAGGGTTACACCCCTATCCTTCAATTTAAAGGGCATAACAAGCCAATACGAATCATTGATCCACATACTTTTTGCCTTCGTCAACATTTTTTGCAAAGAATCGGGTTCGGTCAGCTCCTGACCTTTAATTTGAACGCGTCCTTCCATGGAATTTAGGTTTAAAAGGTAGGTGGTGCTATCCGGTGCTGATTCGATTCTGACACGACCTTCCGTCTTATCCCACACTAAATCGCGGCGGCCGAAAAAATTCCAGGAAATAAAACGGGTATTGTCCCAACTCTTTCGGCCACCCATAGCGGCCATAATGCTATCGGCCAGTTCAACAGCAGCAGGATCGGAATTCGCCAGATCAAAACCACTCGCCGCAGGATTGTTGAGGCCATCGTTTTTTTCATCCACCTCATTATTGCAGGCTCCCCACACGAGGCAAGTACAGAAGCCGAATATTAGTTTGATATTCATAAAGAGTAAAAATCGAAGTTAATAAAATAGATGGCGTGATGAAATGCCGGGGTTAGGTTTAGGAATGTTCCCCGACTTTATTTTTTGAAATTTTCTTTCCGGGCAATTTGGGGATATGGGCGGCGGAAATGAAAGTGTAAAACCTGGAGGAAGAATCCAGGGAACGCAACATAAGATTTCTGAGAAACCCTTCCACGGGTAAAATCAATAAGGCTACAATTACCTGAATAAAAAATTCCATCACCGGACTATCGTCCGTGACAATACTAGACCCAATAGCTGTCTGAATAAACTCGATCAACAGAATGATGGTAATCAGAGACAACAACCTGCTGATGATCCGATATTGAGTGCTTAGCCGGAAAGATAATATCACGAGCGAAGCAAAAATGAGAAATTCGAAAGCATAAAACAACGGGCGTTTCCAGTAGGGTGGAGTTACTTCAAAGGGCAAAGGCTTCAACGAGCTTATTTTCCCAAAAATATTTTTTGCCTCTACCTGTAAGCTATATTCCCCTGGCGGCAGGTACGGGAAGTAAATCTTATTGTTTGCACTCGACCATTCAGACCATTCACCATTCATACCTTGCAACAAATATCTGAACTCTATACTTTTGGGATTGATAAAGTCGGGCTGAACCACTTCGAATGTCACCGCACTG